>NZ_JAAFZC010000007.1 GCF_010614805.1 Pseudooceanicola aestuarii | reverse complement strand
CCGGATCAACACCCTGGCCACCCTGCGGCTGGGCCGGCTGGCGCGGGCCGCGGGAGTGGCGCGGTTCCTCTTTTCCTCCAGTTGTTCGAATTACGGCGCGGCGGCGAGCGACACCTGGCTGGACGAGGACGCCCCCCTGAACCCCGTCACCCCCTATGCCGTCTCCAAGGTGGAGGCCGAAACCGGGCTGGACGCGCTGGCGAGGCCGGATTTCACTCCGGTCTTCCTGCGCAGCGCCACCGCCTACGGGCTCTCTCCCCGGCTCCGGTTCGACCTGGTGGTGAACAACCTGACGGCCTGGGCCATGGCCACCGGGCAGGTGCGGCTGAAATCCGATGGCAGCGCCTGGCGCCCGCTGGTCCATGTGGAGGACATCGCCCAGGCCTTCCTGCGCGCGCTGGAGGCTCCCCGCGAGCTGGTCCACCGCCGCGCCTTCAACGTCGGGCGCGATGCGGATTGCATGCAGATCCGCGACCTGGCGCAGAAGATCCGCGATGCCCTGCCCGGAACCGAGGTCACCTTTGCCACCACGGCCGCCGCCGACCGGCGCACCTACCGGGTCAGCTGCGCGCGGATCGCCGGCCTGGGCTTTCGCCCGGAATGGGACGTGGCGCGCGGGATCGTCCAGCTGCGCGATGCGCTGCGCCGACAGCCGGTCCCGGTGCAGGAGTTCGAGGGCCCGCGCTATGGCCGCGTGGCGCATATCCGGGCCCTGCTGGCGCGCCACGAGCTGACCGGCGACCTGCGCGACGCCCGGCCCGAGGGCGCGGCCGCCCCGGCGATCACCCCGGCGGCCGTCGGGGCCACCGCCCCGGACCCGCGCGCGCCCACGACCGCATGACCCGGCCTCCGCTCAGCGTGATCACAGCCTGCCGCGCCTGCGGCGCGCCCGATCCGGTGACCATCCACGCCTTTGGCGACACGCCCCTGGCCGACCGGCTGCGCGATCCCGCCCGCCCGGAAACGCCGGATTACCGCGCGCCGCTGACCCTGTGCCATTGCACCGCCTGCGGGTTGGGCCAGCTGCGCGAGACGGTGGCGCCCCGGATCCTGTTCGGCGCCGATTACCCCTATCATTCCTCTGTCTCGCCCGCCCTTCAGGCGCATTTCCACGCCAGCGCCCGCGCCCTCATGGATCGCCTGCCCCTGGCCCCCGGCGATCTGGTGATGGAGGCTGCGTCGAATGACGGCGTGATGCTGGCCCCCTTTCACGCCGCCGGGCACCGGGTGCTGGGCATCGACCCGGCCGATGGCCCCGTCGCCCACGCCCGCGCCCGCGGGATCGACACGCGCCATGCCTTCTTTACCGCCGCCCTGGCCCGGGAGATGGCCGCCGAAGGGCTGCGCGCCCGGATCTTCCTGGCCAACAACGTGCTGGCCCATGTCGCCGATGTCACCGATTTCACCGCCGGGATCGCCGCCCTGCTGACCCCCGACGGACTCGCGGTGCTGGAAGTGCCCTGGCTGCTGGACCTGATCGACGGCGGCGCCTTCGACACGATCTATCACCAGCATCTGCTCTACCTGTCGCTGACCGCGCTGGTGCCGCTGTTCGCGCGGGCCGGTCTGGTGCTGAACGATGCCGAACCGCTGGCGATCCACGGCGGATCGCTGCGCCTGTTCGTCGGTCGCCAGCCCGGGCAAAGCCCCCGGCTGACGGCTCTGCTGGCGCGGGAGGCGGCGCGCGACATCCGGTCCCCGGATCTCTATGCGCCGCTGCTGGACCGGATGGGCCAGATCGCGCAGGACACCCGCGCCGCCCTGCTGCGGCTGAAGGCACAGGGCGCCCGCCTGGCCGGATACGGCGCGGCGGCCAAGGCCACCACCCTGTTGCATCTGCTGGACCTGCCCCCCGGCACCCTGCGCTGCATCTACGACAAGAGCGATTGGAAACAGGGCCTGGCCATGCCCGGCACCGATATCCCCATCCGCCCGGCCAGCGCCCTGCACGCAGACGACACCCCCGATGCCCTGCTGTTGCTGGCCTGGAACTTCGCCCCGGAGATCATCGCACAGAACGCCCCCTACCTGGCGCGGGGCGGGCGCATCCTGATCCCCGTCCCCCGGCTGAGAGAAATCACCGCATGACCCCCTGCCCCGCCTGCGCCGCGCCGCTGGATCCACCCGTTTACCGCACCGGGCCGGTGCCGGTGCATTCCTGCCTGATGCTGGACGGCGCCGCCGCCGCCGCGGCCTTTCCCACCGGAGAGGTCCATCTGGCCCCCTGCCCGGCCTGCGGCCTGGTGGTCAACACCGCCTTCGATCCGCGCTGGTCGGCCTATGCGCCGGAATACGAGGATCAGCAAAGCTTCTCCCCCCGGTTCAACGGCTTCGCCGCGGATCTGGCGCGCGGGCTGATCGCCCGGCACGGGCTGGACGGCGGTCAGGTGGTGGAGATCGGATGTTCCAAGGGGGATTTCCTGCACCTCCTGGCCGAGCTGGGGGACATGCGGGGCACCGGCATCGACCCAAGCGCCCTGCCCGGCCGCCTGCCGCCACCGCGCCGGGGCAGCCTGCGGCTGATCCCCGAGTATTACACCGATGCCCATCTGGACCTGCCCGCCGATCTGCTGTGCGCGCGCCACATGCTGGAACATGTCGGCCCCGTGGCCGAAATGCTGGGCCGGATGCACCGCCACCTGGCTGCCAATCCCGGTGCCGTGCTCTGTATCGAGGTGCCGGATGCCACCCGGATCTGGCAGACCGGCGCCTTCGAGGACATCTATTACGAGCATTGCAGCTATTTCACCGCCGGATCTCTGGCGCGGGCGCTGCGCCGCGCGGGCTTTGGCCTGCTGGAGCTGCGGCGCGAATACAACGGGCAATACCTGGTGGCCGAAGCGGTGGCCGATCCCGCCCGCGACCGCCCCGCCCCCCTGGCCGAACCGGCGCGAGAGACCACGCGCGCCATCGCCGGTCTGGCCACCCGTGCGGCGGCACAGATCACCGGCTGGCAGGGCTGGCTGCGCGGCGCCGCGCGGCGGGGAGAGCCGGTGGCGATCTGGGGATCGGGGTCGAAATGCGTGGCCTTCCTGCGCGCCATGGGGCCAGAGGCCGCCCGCGCCGTCACCACCCTGGTGGATATCAACCCGCACCGCGCGGGCCACTTTGCCCCCGGCATGGCGCTGCCCGTCTCCCGCCCCGAGGATCTGACCCGGTCCCCCCCGGCCAGGGTGATCGCGATGAACCCGATCTATACCGCAGAGATCACCGCACGCCTGGCCCGGCTGGGACTGAGCCTGCCGGTGCAGGCCCTGGGCACCCCGCCCGCCTGACACCTCGTCCGGCCCCCGCCTGCGCGCGCGGCGCGGTGGGCGGCGCCCGGTCCCCTGCCGGGGCACCCCGCCCCTGCCCCGTCGGGCAGGCCGACCGGGTTTGGCCCGCCTTCCATCCAACGGCGGCCGGAGCGGCGCGCCTCTGGCCCTCCCACCGGTCGAGCCCCGTCTTGCAGCCGGGCCGGTCTTGCGACCGGGGTCCGACCGCCGGGAGCAGCCCCCCCGAACCGCCCCCGCACAGAAAAACCGCCGGCCCCTGGGGACCGGCGGTTTCCGTTTCTGTCAGGCGGCGACCGAAGCCGCCGCGCTGTATGGATCTTAGGGAACCGGAGTGATCGCGATATCGATATCCGAGGACGTCACCACACCGACCAGGTTGGGCAGGTCGATGATGATATCGTCGATCCCGGTATCGGAAACGAATGCATCATCGTCGATGGACGCCCCGGTCCAGGCGGTGTTGCCCAGGACGTCGATCCGCAGCTGGTTGTTGACCTCGTCGAAGATGATCGTGCCTTCGACATTGGAGGCCGCCGTGGAGCTCCCGCTCGAGAAGGTGGCGAAGTTGATCAGGTCCGTGCCATCGGCATAGCTGGTCCCGCTCAGCACCCCATCAAGATCGCCACCGTCGATCCGGATCTTGTCCGTACCGGCCACGAAGTCGGTGATCACCATTGCGGTGTCATACCCCGGCTGGCCGCCGGCATCGTCGGCCAGAACGTTGCTGCTGACCACGAAGACATCATTACCATCGTTGCCTTGCAGCGTGTCGTCGGCATTGGACGCCGTCAGCACATCGTTGCCATTGCCGCCGTAAAGGGCGGTGCTGGAGATGTCGTCGGTCGAGATGACCAGACCCAGCTTGATGTTGCTCACCTCGGCGCTGCCGTTGCCGTTGACGTCCTCGAACGCACCTTCTTCCAGGGTCAGGGTGTCGATCTGTGCCTGACCGAAGGAGGCACCAGCTTCAAGTTCCTGGAAGCCCCACACATCGCCGAAGAAGCTACCACCCGGCGAATTCATCTCCACCGTCAGCGAGGTCGCGGTCACTGCCGTGCTGCCGTCCTCGATGTCATCGGCGCCGAGCGGGCCCTGCTCGATCGAGACATTGCCCCCGGAGCCATCGACCCAGGTGATCAGGGTGCCATTGCCGCTTCCCGAACCCAGGTTACCCTCGTCGATGTCAGCGACATCGAAGGTGCCGTTGAAGGTGATCGTCCCGGCGTCGTAGTCAAAGACGGCATCCGTGATGCTGAAGTCCGGGCCGATCCGGTCGATGATCGCCGTATCGTTGGCCGTGGCCGTGTTGCCCGCCGCATCCGTCACCGTGGCGGTGAAGGTCACGGTGCTGTCTTCCTTGAACCCGGCAGAGGTGATGTCACGGTCTGCAGAGTAGAAGGATGCAAGCGTCCCCGCGCTGCCCAGCGGCAAGTTCACCGGGTTGTCCGATGCATCGACCCCGCTGGCGGACAGGACCACATTTGCCCCGCCTTCGTTGGAGACGTTGCCGGTGAAGGTGACATCGTCCTCTTCATCGGCGTTGATCACGGAACCATCCGCGATGTTCAGCGTGATCCCGACAACCGTGTCCTTGGTCAGGGACGTGTCGTCCGTGGCCAGGTTGCCCGCGATGTCCGTCGCTTCGGCGGTCACGGTGACGTTGCCTTCGGCCAGGGTGGTCAGGTTGACGCCGGTGACTTCCCAGGCGCCGTTCTCCACGGTCACATCCTGATCGATGGAGTTGACCCCATCGGAGAAGGTGACCGTGACGGTGACCCCGTCAGCGATCCCGGAGACGGTGCCGCTGGCGTTGACCGAGGAGACTTCGGCTGCGTTGATGTAGCCATCGTCGATGTCATCGGTGGACACATCGTCGATCACGATCGACGCCGTGGTGTCGATCACCAGATCCTGCGTTGCCGCAGCACTGGTGTCGGTGGCGCCGAAGTTGTCCGTGATCGTCGCCGACAGGGCGTAGGTGCCGTCAGCGATCGGGCCTGCGGCCAGCGTGAAGTCCACGTAGCCGTTGGCGATGTCAGCCGCCATCAGGACGATCGGAGCAACGGGGGCGGATGCGCCCGTCAGGGTGACCGTGTCGCCTTCCTGAGCACCCGTCCCGTCCGTTGCGGTCGAGAAGGACACACGCACCACCGGCGCATCATTGTCGTTGGTGATGAAATCGTCGCTCTCGGCGCCGGTGTCATCCGTCACGGAGGTGATGGTCGGTGCGTCGATGGCCGTCGTGTCGTCCAGGTACAGATCAACGGCCTGCATGGCGGTCACGCCGGCGTCCACCTCGATCTGGATGTCGTTGGCGTTCAGAACACCGTCATCGTTGACATCGATCCAGATGGTCGGTGCCTCGGTGCCGTTGCCCTGCTGGAAGACCCAGTCGAGCTTGTCGTTGTTGGCCGTTGCGCCGATGGCACCCTGAGCCTGGGCGAAGTTCGCCGCATTGCCGACAAAGACCACGTCACCCGGGGTTTCACCCACTTCCTGCAGCACCGATTCCTCGATCAGGATCTTGTCGGATCCGCTGACGAAGTCGGTGATCAGGTCGTGGCTCAGACCGGAGCTGTCGCTGACATTGGCGATGCGGAAGACATCGTTGCCCTCGCCGCCGGTCAGCATGTCACCCTCGGAAGAGATGCCTTCGACATCCGCGCCGCCGGTGATGACGTCATCGCCGGAGCCGCCAACGATGGTGTCGTTGAACTGACCTTCACCGCCGAAGAGCACATCGTTGCCCGTGCCGCCGTCGATATCGTCAGAGCCTGCGCCACCGTCAACGGTGTCGTTGCCCGTGCCGCCTTCGACCGTATCTTCACCATCGCCGACCATGACCTCGTCATTGCCGCCGCCAGCCTGGATGCTGTCGTCGAAGTCGTGGTCGATATCGGTGGTGATGGAGCCCGACGCGTTGGAGGCGCTGCCATCGTAGTTCACCGCGGCGTCGAAATCGTTGCCGTCGATGTTCAGCATGTCACCGGATTCAAACCCGCTTTCGACGATCGTGGCGAAGTCGCCCAGATTACCGGTGGAACCGAGGTTGACGGTTTCGACGGAGTTGTTGTCGATCACCGGGCTTTCGATCGGGAAGGGCGACCCGCTGGTGATCTCGGTGATGTTCAGCGCCTCGAAGCCGGTGACGCCGGACAGATCCGTGGCATCCGTGGCACCCTGATCATCGCTGATCGCCAGGTTGAACACGTCGCCGCCATCGCTGCCGCCGGTAATCGTGTCATCGCCGTTGATGTCGCCACCGCCCACGGCATTCACCGTGATGTCGGCCGTGGTTGCACCGGCATCGAACATGTCGTCGCCGCCAACATCCCCTTCCTGGGAGCCGTCCAGCTCCAGCGTCAGGGCGTTGGTAAAGGCTGCATCCACCGTCAGCTGGTCATCGCCATTGCTGCCGAAGACCGTGGTCAGGCCGGCATTCTCTGCCCGCTGACCCAGGGTCGCGTTGATCGCCCCGGTGGTGGAGTACAGTTCCTCGACATTGCTGACACTGATGAAATCGTCGTCGATGAAGACGCCGCCCAGCTGATCGATCGCATCATCGCCCGACCCACCGTCGAAGGAGGTGGAGGCGCCCAGATCACCGCCGGCGATCTGGAAGACGTCGTCGCCCGCGCCGCCGTTGAAGTCGATGTCGTTGTTCACCCCGGTGTTGAACTTGGACAGGGTGTCATCGCCATCGGAGCCGGTGAAGTTGAAGCTGAAGTCGGCATCGACATCCGCTTCCGGACCGTTCGGGTTGTTGTTCCCGTCGATCACGACGTTCAGGCTGTCCTCTGCCTCGCCATTGGACCCATCGATTTCGATATCGGTCACGGTGCCGACATTGCCACCCTGGAAGGTGATGCTGTGGTGTTGTTCGTCAAAGGACCCATTGTCGAACACATCCCCATCGGATTGCAGGGTGTAGCGCTCGATGCTGGTCACCGTGTCGAGGTTCACCATCAGATCGATGTTGTTGCCGCTTTCGTTCTGCAGCTCGACCGTGTCGGTGCCGGCACCGCCATCGAGGGTAGTGCTGCCCCAAGTATTGGAGTCGATCGTGCCATCGGCCACCTTGATCAGGTCGTCACCGTCGCCGGCGCGAACCTCGTCAAGATAGGCATCGCCATCCGCCTCAAGAGAAATGATATCGGCAAAGTTGGTCGCGGTGATATCCGCCTGACCCGCACCTTCCAGGAAGATCAGCCCGGCGCCAAAGCCGCTGGCATCCACCGTGTAGCTGGATGCGTTCCGGCCATCAACGACCTTGAAACCATTGCCGTTGTTGTAGGCTTCGCTCCCGAGAGAGACATCTCCGTCCCGAATATCCAGAACCTCGACATTCCCGACATTCGCGAATGCGCCATCGCTGACAGTATTCACGGTGTCCAATTGCAGAACGTCGCCCATGTTCGCCGTCATGAAGAAGGACGCCGGAACATTGTCGGTATCAAAGCTGTCGATCCCGGTATCCGCGCCACCGTCGATGCTGTCGTCAGCGCCGAAATTATCGCCAAAGATAAACAGGTCGCTGTCCGCGCCGCCGGTGATCTGAACGGTGTTGAGGCTGCCCTGCGCATGATCAACGGTGAATTTCTCCGACGCGGTCATTTTGGAGCCATCCAGGTGGATGGACTGACCGTTGTCGAAGTCCGCATGAAGCGTGATCTTTTGCTGGCCAAACAGGGAGGGGAAACCGCCAACCTTCTGCGTCACCGGGTCTACCGTATTCTCGACAAGGAGGGTTTCCACCCCGGTCACGTACTCGCCCAGGATTGCGTTGACGCCGCGACCTTCGATCACGATCGTATCATCATCGGCGCCACCTTCCACAGTGTCGTCGATGTTCAGTTCCCCGTCATCGAAGATGAAGATATCGTCGCCAGCGTTGCCATACAGTTCATCATCGCCGTCGTTCGCGGCCAGGATATCGGCCCCTGCCCCGCCTTCCAGCGTGTCGTCGTTATGGCTGCCGACCAGGGCGATGCCCTTGGTCAGGACAGACGCGTCGAAATCCAGGCTGGTCGCGTTGGTGGCGTTCACGACGATCATGTCGTTGTTGGCGCCATCATTGTAGGTTTTGAACTCGGAGACACTGCCGATGATGAATTCGAACACGCCATTGCCTTGGGAGTTCGCATCCTCAATCACGTTGATGCATTCGAACTGGGTAACGTCGTTCAGCCCATCGGTTTCACCCGAGGAATTGCTGCCGACGATGTTCAGAACGTCCGTGCTGGTATCGGCAGCGCCGGCTGCGTCATGACCACCGGCCAGGATATCGTAAGTGCCTGCGGAAGAGGTCGTGTTACGCCCCACCAGGGTCTCGCCGCGGGTCCAGACCTTGTCGGAGCCCATGCCGCCATCGACCCGCTCTTTCGAGACGTCGGAGCTGCTGCCGGTGTCGATGACATCATCACCGGAACCGCCGTTCAGAATGTCGGAGCCATCGCCACCCAGCAGGATATCGTTGCCGATGCCGCCGAGGATGTAGTCGTTGCCTTCCTGACCGCTCATGAAGTCATCGCCGGAACCGCCGAAGATGTCGTCGGCACCGCCTTCGCCACCCAGCACATCGTTACCGGCAAAACCGCGCAGCACGTCGTTTTCGTCAGACCCGTCGATCCAGTCGTTGCCGCCCGTGGTGCTGCCGTTGAAGGTCACACCCTGGTTGGCATCTGCCAGGGACAGTTCCACGCCACCGGTGCCGAAGGCGTTGATCGTGTCGATGTCATCGGGCGTATCATGGTCAAAGCCCGTGACATTCGCATCGTGATCCGCAACGCCGTTGCTGCCGAAGAGCGTGAAGGAATTGACAGGCGAGGGTGCCGTGATGGTCACGCTTCCGGCTTCCAGACGCACGTTGCTGACGATGTCGTCATCGCCCATCGTCACGCGCAGGTCGGAGGTGATGTTCAGCGTCTCGGATCCGGTGCCCTGGCCGTCGTTGTCCAGGTCGTGGATGCGGATATGGCCGGCGCTGTCCTCGACGATGATGTTGATCGTTTCGACCGCGCCATCGATGTTCAGCGTGCCCACGTCCATGCCGGAAGTGGTGGAGTTGGTGATCCGGATGTTGATGTTGTCATCACCGGAAGTCTTGGAGTCGCGGCCGTCGAAATCGACATCCACGTCACCGCCGGTGGGATCGTTGGTCAGGTTGTCCAGCGTCAGTTCAAAGGTGGTGTCACCGCCAACCTGCACACCGTCCGCGAAGTTGAAATCAACATCGGCAGAGCTGTTGGTGACGCGCAGATCCGTGGCGTCGGTGCCGGACAGATCGTAGTTCGCTTCGTCGGGGCCAGGGCCTTCCTCGCTGGTGACCTGGATGATTTCCACGCCGGTGGTCTCGAAACCGGAGAAATTCGCATTCCCCTGGGAGAAGACCTGCAGCATGTCGGCATCGCCGGCACCGCCGTCGATCTTGTCGCCCGCGTTCAGCGTGCCTTCGGCGCCGACCACGATGTCGTTGCCCGCCCCGCCGGAGATGTTGTCGATCCCCGCGGTCAGCTGGTCGTCAACCGGAGTGACGTTGATCGTCACGGTGCCGGTGTCGGCCGTACCCTCACCGTCGATGACGACGTAGGTGAAGGACGCCGTGCCGTTGAAATCGGCCGTCGGCGTGAAGGTGTAGGTGCCGTCGGCATTCATCGTCACGGTGCCGGCGCCGTTGGTCGGCTGCGACTGGACCGAGTAGGTCAGCGTGTCGCCGTCGATATCCGTCGCGGAGACGGAACCGGTTTCGGCCACATCCTCGAAGGTGTCGAGGGTGGAATCATTGGCCACGACCGGATCGTTGGTCGGCGCGACGTTCACGGTGATCGTCTCGCTCAGCGTCACGGTACCGTCGGTGACGGTGTAGGTGAAGCTGTCGGTGCCGTTGAAATCGGCGTTCGGCGTATAGGTGAAGGTGCCGTTGGCATTCACGGTCACGGTGCCGTTGGCGGCGACCGGTGCGGCCGGGCCGTAGGTCAGCGTGTCGCCGTCGATGTCGGAGGCCACGGGCAGCGTGCCGTTCAGCGTCGCATCTTCGTCCACGTTGTAGGACGCCGCGACCACGCCGGTGGGCGCGTCGTTGACCGCACCCACGGTCAGGGACACGGTGGCCGTGCCGGTGCCGCCATCCGTATCGGTGACGCGGTAGGTGAAGCTGTCGGTGCCGTTGTAATCGGCATCCGGCGTGTAGGTGTAGGTGCCGTTCGGGTTCATCGTGACCGTGCCGTTGGACGGGCCGGTTGCGACGGAATAGGCCAGATCGCCGGCCGCATCTTCGGTGTCGGCGCCGCCGACGGTGGCGGCGACAGAACCGTCTTCGGCCACGGAGGCGGAACCGCCGGTGCCCACGGGCGCGTCATTGACGGAGGCGACGGTCACGGTGATCGTGCCGGTGTCGGTGCCGCCATGGCCGTCCTTGACGGTGTACTTGAAGCTGTCGGTACCAAAGAAATCGTCGTTGGAATCGTAGGTGTAGGTGCCGTCAGCGTTCATGGAGACGGTGCCGTTGGACGGGCCGTCGCCTGCTTCGATCGTGTAGGTCAGCGTGTCGGCATCGATATCCGAAGCGGAGGCGGAGGCGGACAGGATGCCGTCTTCGTTCACGGTTTCGAAGGTGTTGGCACCGACGGGGGCGGTGTTCTGGTAGGCGGCGATGAAATCATCGGTCTCGCCCTGGGCCGCGGTCACGGTGGCGGCATCGTCGGTCACGCCATCCAGGATATTGGTGGCGGAGGCGAAGGCCTCGGGCTCGGTCGTGGCGGTGAAGGGCTCGGAATCGATGCCGGCATCGGCGGCGTCGGTGGCCCAGTCGGCGGCGACCTCGATCTTGTTCATGACCGTGGCGCGGTCATTGAAGCCCGGGCCGTTGTCCTGGGCGCCGGAAATGATGTTGATGATCAGCTGGCCGATGTTCTCGGGGTTGGATTGCAACTGGTCGACCCAGTAGTCCAGCCCTTCCTGGTCGGGCACGCGGTTGAACAGGTTCAGGTAGACCTGGCTGATGAAGACGTTGGCATTGGCAACGTTGGGCGAGGTGAAGAAGGGGTATTCCTGCGTCGTCTCGTCCTGCACGGAGAAGGAGGCGGCGATCTGGGCCAGGCTCATGCCGGCGTTGCCGTCCTCGGCCCCGTCGCGGAATTCATTGTAGCGGCCGATCCAGTAGCTCAGACCTGCGGGGTCCGGGGCGCGATCGAAGTAACCAACGTAGATCGCTGTGATGGCGTCTTTGGCCGAGAGAGCCGAAAGGTCGAGTGCCATGATAAATTTCCCTCTGTGATGCGGCGTCGGATCTGCGTCCGTTGCCCCCTGAAAAATGTTTGTCGGCCCGTCTTCAGCCCGCGAAAAATGTCTGCGCATGCCGACGAAAAAGTGCCGGTTCCGCGCGGAATGACCTCCCGGGCCAGTCCAGACGGACCGGCTCGGGAGGGTTTTACCCGCATTTTCGGTGCCGGCCAAGAACTTCTGTATAGCAAATCGTATACCCCGTAGTGAAATCACTGTAGTGCGCTGATATTAAAGTATATTTTTTGTTGATTTTCGTCCCGGAAATGTCCCTGTCGCGGCCCTTTTTTGCCCATTTCACCCGTTGCGTCATGTGCATACGGGACGCGACGTCACATATTTTAGCTTACCGGATAAGCTTAAATACCCGGTAAGTTTAAATACCGGGTAATAATAATTATCCGATAACTTGAAAAATCGGGTATTTCAGTTTATCCGGTTATAAAAAATACCGGATAACCGAAAACAGGAAGGCCCGAACATGCCCACCATCGTCATAGCCTCCCCCAAGGGCGGGGCCGGCAAATCAACCACAGCGGTTCTGCTGGGCACCGAACTCGCCCATGCCGGGGCAGAGGTCGCCATGCTGGATTGCGACCCCAACCATTCCCTCACCCTGTGGGCCGGCCGCAGCGCCCTGCCGGACCGGATCGACGTCCTGTCCGATGTCGGCGAAAGCGACATCGTGCGCCGGATCAAGGGACAGGACCAGGACGGGCGGATCGTCATCGTCGATCTCGAGGGGGTCGCTTCCCGGCTGGTCAGCCGCGCGATCTCCCAGGCCGACCTGGTGATCACCCCGATGCGCGCCACGACCCTGGACGCCACCATCGGCGCCCGCGCCCTGCAGCTGATCGGCGAGGAGGAGGAGGCCCTGGACCGCGAGATCGCCCATGCCGTCGTCTTCACCATGACCCGCGCCATCCGCTCCCGCCAGCACAAGGGGATCATCGCCTCGCTCTCCGCGCAGGGGGTCGACGTGATCGAACCGGGGCTGCTGGAACGCGGCGCCTTCTCCGCGCTGTTCGAATTCGGCGGCGACCTGCGCACCATGCCGCCGCAGGGCAACATGGAAGGCGCCCGCGACAATGCCCGCGCCTTCGCCATGGCCGTCTATGCCCGTCTGACCGGTGAGGCGGGAACCGAAGGGAAGGGGACCGCCATCCCGGCGGAGGCCTGACATGGACAGCGACAAGCCCGCCTTCTCCATCGACCTCGGCAAGCTCAAGTCCCGCCGCAAGGAACCCACCCCCGCCGCCGTCCGCAAGACCGAGGAAGTGGCGGAGAAACACGGCTTCACCGAGCGTGCCCCCCGGCGCCGGCGCGGCCGCCCCGCCAGCCCGCGCACCGGACAGGTCCATGCCAAGGTGATGCCCGAGGTCTCCCGCGCCATCGCGGCGGAAGCCAAGCGGCGCGGCGTCCAGCAAGGGGTCCTGATCGAGGAGGCCTGGGCCCTCTACACCGCGCAGCACGATCCGGAGGGCTGAGCGCAGCAGGGGCGACCGGTCCCGCATCTCTTTGCCCTTTCACCGGCGGGGCATGAGCGCCGTCCCCGCACCGGCGTCTCGCCGCAGGGTGTTAGAATCGTGTTATTAATGTGTTACGGGTTCCCGCGGCCCTGTTTTCCTGTTCATTTCCAATCCCTTGCGCAGACCCCCCGTGTGTAAAGTGGTGATTCACCGTGTGCAAAGTGGTGATTCTGCGTGTGCAAAGTGGTGATTCGAGCAGTGCCCCGCCGCCCCCTGCATGACAGGCCCCAAACCGCGCTCGGGGCGGGGGCTGCGCGGCGGGAGCGTGTGTGAAGTGTCGTTTTTCCCTTGGAGTGTGTGAAGTGTCGTTGTAGGGTCGAACGTGTGTGAAGTGTCGTTTCATCTCAGCAGAAAGCCCCCGCGATGAGCCTCTCCCATCCCCTTCTCCCGGACCGTCATCCGCAGGGTGACTTCTTCGTCTGCGATATCCTGGATGCCGCGCCCAAAGGGGACATGGGGTCGATGGAACATCCGATCTTCTCGCTCAGCACCAAACCCGATACCCGACCGCGCAAATACGAGCACAACAACATCTCCATCGAGATCAAGCCCTCCATCGACGGGCTGGCCACGGTCCATGACCGGGACGTGCTGATCTACTGCATCTCCAAGCTGATCAAGGGCATGAACGAGGGGCTTGAGCCGCAGCAGGTGATCCGCTTCCAGGCCGCCGACCTGCTGAAGGCGACCAACCGCATGACCACCGGGCGCGGCTACGACCTGCTGAAGGCCGCGATGGAACGGCTGGCCGGCACGCGGATCTCCACCAACATCACCACCGGTGGCCAGGAAGTCTTCGAGACCTTCGGCCTGATCGAACGCGCCAAGATCGTGCGGGAAACCCGCGACGGCCGGATGCAGGAGGTCGAGGTCAAGCTGAGTGATTGGGTCTTCAACGCCATCCGCGCCCAGGAGGTGCTGACCCTCAGCCGGGAATACTTCCGCCTGCGCAAGCCGCTGGAGCGGCGCATCTACGAGCTGGCCCGCAAGCATTGCGGCCGACAGGCGGAATGGCGCATCGGGCTGGACACCTTGCAGAAGAAATGCGGCTCCGGCTCTTCGCTGCGCGAGTTCCGCCGCCTGGTCCTGGCGATCGCCGACCAGGACGAGAAATTCGGCCACATGCCCGATTACGAAATCCGCTATGACGAGACCCGCGACACGCTGATCGCCCGCAGCCGCGGATCGGTCGGGATCGAACCGCGTGAGGACATCCGGATCCCGCAGCTGGATCCCGACGTCTACGACATGGCCCGCGAAGCCGCCCCCGGCTGGGACGTCCGCATGATCGAGGCCGAATGGCGCGCCTGGGCCACCGAGGTGCCCCGCAACCCGGAGATGGCGTTCCTGGGGTTCTGCAAGAAATGGTACCACCGCCGCGGACGCCCGTGACCGTCGCCCTGGCCCGCGCCGCCCGGACCGGACGTCTTGGGATGTCGCGCTGTGCGGGCCGAAGCTGGCAACGGGGGAGGGGGGTGGTTCAGGCGCCGGCGGCCAGCACGTCGCGGGCCACGTCCTGCCAGCCGCGCAGCCGCGTCTCCGCGATCCGGAGCTCCAGCGCCGCGCGGTGGCCGGGATCGGTGATCAGCCGGGCACAGGCCGCGCGCAGGCTCTCGGTGGAGGCGGGGTCGCAATATTCGACCATGTCGCCGCCCACCTCGGGCATCGAGGACACGGCGGCCACCACCGCCGTCCGCCCGTAGCCCAGGCTTTCCCCGATCGGCAGGCCCCAGCCCTCGTAGAGGCTGGGCATGATGGTAAACAGGCAGCTGCGGTACAGGTAATCCAGCTCCGCATCGCCGGGATGGTCGATCAGCTCGACCAGCCCGCCCAGATTGCCCGTGGCGGTCATCAGTGCCTCGAAATCCGCGTTGCCCCAGCCCTTGCCCCCGGCCAGCACCAGTTTCGGCATCTCGATGGTGCGGTCCGCATCCAGCCGCGCCCAGGCCCGGGCCAGCCGCCACAGGTTCTTGCGGATGTCCCAGGTTCCGACGAACAGCACAAAGGGATATTTCGCCAGCTGCCGCACCGCCGGGCTGACCCCGGGCACCGCCGCCAGCGCAGCATCGCGTCCGAGCTGGTCAGCGGTACGGTCAGCGCCGCGCTCTGCCGGGGGGGGGCTGGCCGCGTCATCGCTCTCCGGTGCCATCAGCCCGGCCTGGGCCAGCGGCACGGTGATCATCGGCCGCTCCACCCCCGCCGCCCCGAGATGGGCGCGCAGGTCGGTGGCGGTATGGTCGGAATTGGCCAGGTACAGCGTGGTGAACCCGATCGAACCTTCCAGGGCCGCCCGGAACCGGCGCCAGTGATCGGCCGGCACCAGGCCCGGCATCAACAGCGGGATCAGGTCGTGGATCAGGGTCACGACCTCCATCCCCGCGCCCTTCAGCCGGGTCAGCTCAGGCGCCAGCGCGGGCACGTCCCAGAAGGCGCCCAGCACGAACAGACGGTCCCCGGCGCGCGGGGCCAGCGGTTGACCGGCCGCCGGCCCGGTACGCCGGATGCTGACCGCCTGGCGCCACTCCTCCAGCGTGGTGCCGCGTTTCTCGAAATGGCGCCGCCGGCCGCGCGCCGCGTTCCAGCGGCGCAGGATGAGCTGGCTGACATATTGCCCGCTGCCCTCCCGCAGACCCTCCAGGCTGGGCAGGGCACGTTGGCCGACCAGGCCGGTCTGGGCGGTGAAATTGCGGTCCAGGTCGCGACCGTCGGGGGCGGGGCGATAGGGCAGGGTGACATAGCCGCCCGTCGCCGGATCGACGAACCCCAGAAAGACTTCCGCCGGGCCGGTGCCGGACGCCCCTTCCCGGACCAGGCGGGCGGCATGGTCGATGACCATCAGCGACACCCGCTGGATCCCCGAGATCCGGCTGGTGCGCGCCAGGTGCAGGCGCAGGTCGCTGACGTCGAAGATGAACCGCTGCATGGTCGAAGTCCCGTCTTTGGAAAGAGGCCGAGGAAAGGCAGCGCCGATATGACCCGCGCCGGTCAGGGGTGCAAGGCACTTGCCCCGGCATCGGCGACCAGCGCGCAGAGCTGCCGCCACAGCCGTGGCCCGAGTGTCGAATAGGCATGGGCCGCCCGCCAGTCGGCGGCGTGGTCCAGGCTGCGCGCCGCCGCGCCCCGGGCCGCGCCCAGCCCGTCCAGGATGGCCCCCAGCCCCTGCGTCATCTCCGCCGCCGAGGCGCCGGGCAGGCGCAGCACCAGGTCGGCCACGTCATCGAAGATCGGCAGCGGCGTCACCGCCACCGGGCGGCCCACCGCCAGCGCCTGCCGGACCGCCCCCGAGGCCGATTCCTGGGTCGGCCGGTAGGGAAATACCAGCAGGTCCGCCGCCGCCAGCCGGGCCAGGCTTTCGGCATCGGGCAGGAACCGGGTCTCCATCCGCACCGCCCCCTCCAGGTTCAGGGCGCGGATCCGGTCGCGCACCGTCGCGATCTCCGCCTGCGACTCGGGCACGGGATATTCCGCGTTGACCATGTGCAGCCGCACGTCCCGCCCGGTGGCGCGCAGGCCGGCCACCGCCTCCAGCAGCTCGGGGAACCCCTTCTGCGGCAGCAGGAACCCGTAGGAGGCCAGGGTCACCGGCGCGCCGGGGGCGGGCGGCACCCGCGGGGCGACCCGCGCCTGCGGCACCCCGTGGGGAAACAGGGTCACGGTCTCCGTCAGGCCGATGCGCTTCAGCCGGTTCATGTCATGCACGGAATGCACCAGGATCCGGCTGCACAGCCGCAGCGCCCGCGCCAGGCCGGGCAGGCGCCGTTCCGGGGGCAGGCCGCTGTCATCGGTGGCATGCATCATCATGACGACCTGGCGCCCCGCCTGCCGCGCCCGCGCGATCAGCGCCTCCAGATGCGGAAAGCTGAAGAAGCCGAAGTTGAACTGGATCACCAGGACCTCCGGGTCCGCCCCCTCCACCGCGGCGGCCAGCGCCCGCAGGTCGTCCTGTCCGCCCTCGTGCCAGCAGCGCAGCGTGGTGGGCTGGTCCGCCTCCGGCCGGTCCGCCGCATGGGCGGCGAAAACGGTGACCTCGTCGGGGATATGCGCGATCAGATGCGCCGAGTAGGTGGCGATGCCGCAGCGCGCGTTGAAGGTGGAGACCCAGCCGATCCGGGGCGGCGCCGCCGGCGGGCTGGCGGCGATGCGCGCCACCGCCGCGCGGCTGCGTCGGGCTACCTCTGCCCAGGAATGCTGTTCCAGCAGCTGGCGCCGGGCCTGCTCCGCCGTTGCGGCGTCCGGGGCGCCCGCCGTCCGGGCCGCCCGCATCCGGCGGGTCAGATCGGCCACGTCCGGGTCCGCCCAGACCGAATTCCATGCCCCCAGGTGGCTGTCGGCGGGGGCAAGATCATAGTCGCAGAACTGCACCAGCGGATTGCCCTCGAAAATGCGCTGCCCGCTCCAGCCGGTGGTCAGCGCGGGGGTGCCCGCCAGCACCGCCTCCGCCACCGGCAGGCAGAAGCCTTCGGCGCGGGACGGGGCGACCAGGAGATCCGCCGCGGCATAGAGGCTGCGCATCTGGCCGGGGGTCAGATCGTCCTCGATCACCCGGATCGGCGGCAGGTCGGGATGGCGCGCGCGCAGGGCGGTGACCTGGTCGTGAATGTCGTTATGGGGGTTGGGGTGGGTCTTGATGACCAGGGCGATATCGCCCCGCGTCCCCGCAGGCGCGGCCGTGGCCCCCGGACCGAAGGCCGCCGCAAAGGCCGCCAGCAGCACGTCCGGCCCCTTGCGCGGAAAGCACGAGGACACATGCAGGATCATGAAATCCGCCACAGGCAGCAGCCCGTCGGGCAGCGCCGCCGCGGCGATGTCCAGGTGATCGACGCCGTTGCCGACCACCGCCAGCGGTACCGCGATCCCCTGGTCGCGAAAGATCCGCGCCACATGCGGGGCGGTGACCAGGGCGCCTTGGAGATGGGCGTTGAAATCGCGGGCGTAATCCAGCGGCAGGCCGGTTTCCTCCCAGGCATAGCCATGCAGCAGGGCCAGCGGGCTGGCGATGTCATGGCTGCGCGGCGGGAACATGTTGCGGCTGGTGACAAAGGCCGCCTCGGGCGCCTGGTCCGCTCCGGCCCGGACCATGGCCGCCAGGTCGGGATGGGCGGCCAGGAACGCCGGGTCGGCGGGGTAGGGGCCCGGCCCCTCCGCCGAGACCAGGCTGACCGCCACATCCTGTGCGGCCAGGGCGCGGGCCGTCTCCCGGTTGACCGTGGCCAGGCTGTAGGAGCTGTCGATCGGCCCCTCCAGCCGCCAGGTCAGCGGCACGGGCAGGGCGCGGGGGCGGATCGCGTCCCGCAGCATCGCGGTCAGCGTCGCCAGGGCCCGCGCCACCCGGTCGAGATCCTCGGCCGGGGCGCGCGCCGTCTCGGGCAGGGCGGCCAGGCGATCCGCCAGCCCCCCGGTCAGCGCCGCGATCCGCGCCACGCCCGCCGTCCAGCTGTCCGGCTGCCCGTGACCTGCCGGACCAGGGCCTGCCGTCCTGCTGCCGCCCAGCGTTCCGCCACCTGTGGTCCGGCCGTCGGCGGCGTCCGCTCTCGTCTGCGCTTCCTCCGCCGTCTCCGTCCCGGTCGCGCCCCCGACCATCGGGCGGGGGGGCTTGGCGGCGGCCTGCGCCAGCACCGCCAGCGTCGCCTCGGCGGCGGCGTCCCAGGAGAACCGCGCCGCATGGGCGGCCTGGGCCCGGACCAGATCGCCCCGCCAGGGGGCGTCTTCCAGCCCGCGCCGGATGGCGGCGGTCATGGCGGCGATGTCGTCGGGATCGAACCGGGCGTCGGCGGGCACGATGACCTCCCGCAGGGCGGTGCGGTCGGCGCCCACCACCGGGGTGCCGCAGCGCATCGCCTCCAGCGCGGGCAGGCCGAACCCCTCGTGCGCGGAGGGCATCACGAACAGCGCCGCCTGCGCATAGAGCATCGGCAGATCCGCCTCCGCCACATGGCCCGCCAGCACCAGCCGCCCCGGCGCCGCCCCGTGCCGTTCCGCCGCCTCCCGCGCCCATTGCGTTTCCAGCTCCGTCAGCGGGCCGGCCAGCACCAGGTCGTGCCGGGCGCGCAACGCCTCCGGCAGGGCGGCCCAGGCCTCCACCAGGGCAAAGACGTTCTTGCGCGGCTCCGCCGATCCGATATGCAGCAGATAGGGCCGGTCCAGCCCCATCCGGGCGCGCAACGCATCCGCCGCATCCACCCCGCCGGGCATCGGGCCGAAGGCCGGGCCGGCATCCTCGGGGATGACGGTGACCCGGTCGCCGGGGATCTCCGTCGCTGCCAGAACCTCGGCCCGGGCCGAGGCGGAGATGGCGATCAGCCGGTCATGGCGGGGCAGATCCGCCAGCCGGGCCTGGAAGAAGGCGGCAAAGCGCGGATTGGGATCCAGGTACCGTGCCGGGTCGGCCAACGGGATCAGGTCATGCACCGTGGCGACCCGCGGGATCGCGGGCAGATCCTCCGCATCCTCCGCCGGGAGGGAGACGAAACTGTCCGTCTCCCCCTCGAACAGAGAGGGGCAGAAGACCACGTCAGGCGCCAGCCCGGCGATCGCCGCCTCCCGGATCCGGGCAGAGACGGCCTTGCGCCAGGCGCCGCCCGCGACATCCAGCCCCGCGCCGGGCAGACCGGGAAAGACGTGGATCCGTCCCGCCCCGTGCAGCGCGGAAAAGGTGCGTTGCACCGCCGCCACCCCGCCCAGCCCGGCGTTCAGCAGCAGGTGCAGCTCATGCCCTGCCGCTTGGGCGGCGGGGATCATCGCCTGGGTCAGGCTGGTGGCATAGCGTCCGATGCCGCGCAAACGGCTGCCGCTCTGGACGCATTGCAGGTCGATCAGGATGCGCATGATGTCCGGGCCTCGTTCTGGTTCCTTCTCCATCGCCTCCCGCCGGGCAGATGGCAAGATGCAGGGGCGGCGGGACACGACGCGGCGTCGTGCGCAACATTCTTCTGGACAATCGTTCGGAAGGCATGTCCAAACTCTGCCCGCCAGGCGGGGAGGCCAAGGCAGGGAGGCGGCACCACATGACATCACCGGCAACATGCCCCGCGACGGCCCGCCCCGGACCCGGCGCGTGCCCGGATGCATGGCACCCGATCCGCGCCCTTTCCCGTCCCTGCCCCTTTCGCCCCGCGACCCCATGACCGCCATGACCGCCGCGGCCCCATATCCAAGGAGAGACCCATGTTCGGAACGATGATGACCCAGGCGCTGACGGTTTCGTCGCTGATCGCCCATGCCGAGAAATACCATGCCGGAACGGAGGTCGTCTCGGTCGAGACGGACGGCACCACCGCCCGCTCCAGCTGGGGCGAGGCCGGGCGCAATGCCCGTCGCCTGATGTCGGCGCTGGACCGGCTGGGGATCGACCCGGGCGCGCGCTGCGGCACCATCGCCTGGAACAACCGTCGCCACCTGGAAATCTACTTCGGCGCCGCCGGCGGCGGCCGCGTGACCCATACGATCAACCCCCGGCTGACGCCGGAGCAGATGATCTACATCATCAACCACGCCGAGGACCAGGTGCTGTTCCTGGACCGCACTTTCCTGCCCGTCGCGGCCAAGCTGGGCGCGCATCTCAAGACGGTGAAACACGTCGTGCTGATGGGCCCCCGTGACGAAGAGGCCGCCGCCATGGTGGACGGCCTGGTGTTCTACGACGAGCTGCTGGAAACCGGCGATCCCGACGCCTCCTGGCCCGATCTGGACGAGAACGCCGCCGCCGCCCTGTGCTATACCTCAGGCACCACGGGCAACCCCAAGGGCGTGCAATATACCCACCGCTCCATCGTGCTGCATTCCATCGGCGGCAACCAGCCCGACGGGCTGAACATCGCCGCCCGCGACGTGGTCATGCCGGTGGTGCCGATGTTCCACGTCAATGCCTGGGGCACGCCCTATGTCGCCGCCCATGCGGGGGCCAAGCTGGTGCTGCCCGGCCCGAACCTGGACGGCGAAAGCCTGGTCCGGCTGATCGATGCCGAACAGGTCACCCTGTCTCTGGGCGTGCCGACGATCTGGATGGGTCTGCTGGCGGCGCTGGAGAAGACGGGGTCCAAGGCCACCTCCATGACCCGCACGGTGGTCGGCGGCTCGGCCCTGCCGCCCTCCATGCTGCGCGAGTTCCGCGACAAGTACGACGTGGATCTGGTCCATGCCTGGGGCATGACGGAAACCTCGCCGCTGGGCACGCTGAACCAGCTGCTGCAAAAGCACACCGACCTCCCGGAGGCCGAGCGGCTGAAGCTGCGCGAAGGCCAGGGTCGCCCGCCCTGGGGCGTCGACCTGCGCATCCTGGACGAGGCCGGCACACCCCTGCCGCATGATGGTGAAACCCAGGGCGAATTGCAGATCCGCGGCCATTGGATCGTGGAAAGCTACTTCGGCCAGGAGGCCAGCGCCCTGACCGATGACGGCTGGTTCGACACCGGCGACGTGGCCACCATCGACGCCGACGGTTTCATGGTGATCCGGGACCGCTCCAAGGACATCATCAAGTCCGGCGGCGAATGGATCTCCACCGTGGAGCTGGAGAACATCGCCATTGCCCACCCCAAGGTCGCCAATGCCGCGGCCATCGCCGCGCGCCATCCGAAATGGGACGAACGCCCGGTGATCCTGGCCGTGCCCGTCCCCGGAGAGACCCCCACGGAGGAAGAGATCCGCGCCACCTTCGAGGGCAAGGTCGCCAGCTGGCAGATCCCCGACCGGGTGATCCTTGTCGAGGATCTGCCCCTGGGGGCCACCGGCAAGGTGCTCAAGAACAAGCTGCGGGAGACCTATGGCGACGTGCTGATGGACCAGGCGTGATCCTGACGGCAGGCGCGGGGGCGGCCACCGGGGCGGCGCGCTGTCCGGCGTTGCCGCTCGTCGGAGGGCATCGCCCGGTGTCATCCGGCCCGGTCCGGCGGGGCGCGGCTCCGGGGCCGCGCGACGGCGGGGGGGCCGCCCGCTTCCGCCCGGCCGGGGCGGGCCCGGCCCGGCGCCATCCCGGCGCGACCGGGGCAGGGCGGCCCGGCCCGGCCGGCCATGGCGGGGCGTCGCCGTGCGCCGCGGCACCGGCCGGGCCGACAGCGGGCCGAAGCGCGGATCCCGCCGGTCCGGACCGCGCCGGCTGCCGCCGGGCCACAGGGGCCCGTACCGCCGAAACGGAGGCCGCCGAGGGCCGCCGCGGTATCACGGCTGCCCCGCTCCCCACCGCTGTCGCCCTTTCATCTCCGTCTCTGCCTCCGTTCCTGTCACGGGTCCTGCCCCTGCCCTTGGCCCAGACCGGGGGTCGGCGGCCTCGGGCCTCTACTTGGGTCTGGCCTCGGGCCTTCGGCCCTGCTTCGCTGCCGCGCGCGGGGGCGGCGCGGTGACCGGGGCCGATGCGCCCCGGGGCGGGCCACCGGCGCCCGGCTCCTCCGTCGGGGACAAGGCAGGCCCGGCCCGGGTCGCGGACCGCCCCGGCCCCGCTCGCCGCCTGCGCCGCAAGGAGGAGCTGGCCGATGCCGCCATCCGCACCCTCAAGCAGCTGGGCTATGCCCGCACCAGCCTGCGCGACATCGCGGAGCGGTCGGACGTGGCCGTCGGCACCCTGCATTACTACTTCGCCGACAAGACCGAGCTGATCGGTTTCTGCGTGCGCCGCTACAAGGCCAGGTTCGTGGCGACGATGGATGCGACCCTGGCCGCCGAACCGGGCACGGAGCGTCTGGCCGAACGGTTCGCCCAGGGCCTGGCCCAGTCGATCCGCAAGGAGGCGGAGGCGCATCGGCTGTGGTACGACATCCGCGCCCAGTCGATGTTCGACCCGGCCTTCCGGGAGGTGGTCCAAGAGATCGAGACCGCCCTGATCGCCCTGCTGGCCCGCTTCTTCGCGCGGCTGGAGGGGGCGCCAGCGCATCCCGGCACCGCGCTGGATGGCTACCTGCTGATGGATGCGGCCTTTTGCTACCACCTGCAACGGTTCCTGGCCGGGGACAACACCGCGCCCGGGGTCTTTGCCGATCACGCGCTGGCCCTGCTGCGCCCGCTGCTGACCCGCGAGGCCGGGGCAGAGGGTCCCCGCAGCTGACGCCGGCGAGGGTGCGCCCGCCGGTTCGGTCGCCGGGATCGCGGCAGGACGCCCCGGACCCGCGGCCGATCACGGGCGGGGGTCCGGGGCCTGTCAGGCCTGGCGCCGCAGGTTGATGTCGTAGCTGTAGTGCCGGGCCGGCAGGATGCTGAGGGTGATGATCTGGGCCGCGCCGTCCTTGTCGAGATATCGCCGGCGCAACTCCAGCGCATGATCGCCCGCCGCGACCTGGAGCGTCCTGGCATGTTCGGCCGGAACCGGCGCGGCCCGGATCGACTGGCGGATCTCGTGGATCACCACGTCGTGCCGTTCCTCCAGTAGCGCATAGACCAGGCCGGGGTAATCGGGCACCGCCTCGGCGATGTCCGAATAGGCCTCGCTCAGGTAGACATCCGTCCAGCCGACCGGCGCGGACAAGGTGTCGATATGCCGGGTCTGGCGGATCAGCACCCAGCGGCGCCCCGGCCGGTCGTCCAGCCGGCGCGCCAGGGTCTCGTCCGCGATCACCGGTACGGTCTCCACCACCTCGCGCCAGGACGGCCCGGCGAAGTGCATCAGGTCGCCGGTGGCGGACATCGAATGCACGTAGGTGCGGGGCGGCTCCACGGACAGGACACGGGTCGCGGCGCCCTGCCGACGCTCCACCAGGCCCAGGCGTTCCAGCTCCCGCATCGCGCTGCGAATGGTGGAGCGGCTGACCTCGAAACGGGCGCAAAGCGCCGCTTCGCTGGGCATCGCATCTCCGACGCGGACTTCCCCCGATTTCAGGTCAGCCATGATTCGGGCGGCGATCTCGGGATAACGCTTCTTCAATTTTCCAGCCTTTCCAGCCCCTTGGCGGGGATCCTTCCGGGGTGTCTTGACCCAGGTTCAAATATACCGCAGCCTATCCGCACAAGTCAACTTGTTCGAATAAGTTGACACGGGAGGACACAGACATGAGCAACGCCGCATCAAGCGATGCAGCCGACCTGGATGCCGAGGGGCTGGATCGCAGCCTGCCGGCGCGGCTGGCCATCGCGCTTGCCCTGGCCTCGGCGCTCTATGCGCTGTTCCACCTGGCCGTGCTGAATTTCTGGTCGATCGACGAATGGGTCTACCGGGTGATCCACGTCAACATGGGCGCCGTTCTGGCCTTTGTCGGGCTGAAGACCGTCAAGGGAGAGCGGGCGCGCCTGGTCTGGATCGCCGATGCGGCGCTGGTGGCCGGGGCGATCGGGTGCAGCATCTACGTGGCCGTGAACCTCGAGATGCTGATCATGCGCACCGGGGTCATCACCACCACCGGCGACCTGATCTGCGGCGCGGTCGGCACGCTGATCGTGCTGGAATTCGCGCGCCGCGTGTCGGGGCTGGTACTGCCGATCATCGCGCTGGTCTTCATCTCCTACGTCTTCGTGGGGGAGTGGCTGCCGGGCATCCTGCGCCATTCCGGGTTCCAGGCGGACAATTTCGCCTCCTTCCTCTACAGCCAGGACGCGATCTTCGGCATGACGGTGGCGGCCTCGTCGCGCTACATCATCCTCTTCGTGGCCTTCGCGGTCTTTCTGCAGGCCTCGGGGGCGGGGGAATATTTCATGCGCCTGGCCATGGCGCTGTTCGGCGCGGCGCGCGGCGGACCGGGCAAGGTCTCCGTCTTCTCGGGATTGCTGTTCGGCACCGTCTCCGGCTCCGCCGTGGCCAATGTCGTGGCCTCCGGTACCTTCACGATCCCGATGATGCGCCGCGTCGGCTATCCGCGCGAAAGCGCCGGCGGGATCGAGGCGGCATCCTCCTCCGGGGGGCAGCTGGCGCCGCCGGTGATGGGGGCCGGGGCCTTCATCATGGCCGAGATCACCGGCATCCCCTATTCCGAGATCGTCGTGGCGGCGGTGCTGCCCTGCCTGCTGTTCTACCTTGCGATCTTCCTGACGGTGGACCTGCAGGCAAAGCGGCTGGGCCTGCACGGGGTGCCGCGCAAGGAATTGCCCCGGCTGCGGGAGCTGGGGCGCGATGCCTTCCTGCTGCTGCCGCTGGTGGTGCTGCTCTATCTGCTGTTGTCGGGCTATTCGATCATCGCGGCGGGGACCTGGGGGCTGGCCTCGACCCTGCTGGTGCTGATGTGCCGCGAGATCGGGTTCCGGTCCCATGTGCTGGCCCTGCCGCTGGTGCTGTTCGTCGGCCTGCCCCTGACCGGGATGCAGGTGAATTTCGCCGGCGCCATCGCCAGCCTGGCCAGCGCGGCGCTGATGATCGTGCTGGCGCTGATGCGGGGCCGCGGCGGGCAGCTGCCCGCGACCCTGCGCAGCCTGGGCCGCACCACCTACGAAGGCCTGGCGGATTCCGCGCGCAAGTCGTTGCAGCTGATCAGCGTGATGGCCTGCGCGGGGATCGTGGTCGGCGTGCTTGGCCTGACCGGGCTGGGCGGACGCTTTTCCTCGGTGTTGCTGGCGGCGGCGGGCGAAAGCCAGGTTCTGGCCTTCATGCTGGCGATGATGATTTCCATCGTCCTGGGCATGGGGATGCCGACCACGGCGGCCTATGCGATCGCGGCGGCGGTGGTCGCGCCGGCCCTGCAACAGATGGGGGTGTCGGCGATCGCGGCGCATATGTTCGTCTTCTACTGTGCCGTGATCTCGGCCATCACGCCGCCGGTGGCGATCGCGGCCTTTGCCGGCGCGGCCATCGCCGGGGGCAAGCCCTGGCCGACCTCGATCCGGGCCATGCGCTACGGCATCGCGGCCTTTGTCCTGCCGTTCATGTTCTACACCAGCCCCGAGATCCTGTTGCAGGGGTCCTGGACCGAGACGCTGCATGTCTTCGTCACCGCGCTGATCGCCATCTACCTCATCGCCGTCGCCGGCGAGGGCGAGATGTTCGGCCCGGTCGGACCGGCGGTGCGGGGGCTGGCCGCGCTCGCGGCGCTGCTGCTGCTGTGGTCCAGCCTGCCCACCGACCTGCTGGGCCTGCTCATCGCGGCCGGGCTGGTGCTGTGGACGCGGCGCGCGCGCCTGCAACCGGCCCGCTGAACGTATTCTCGAAACCCCAGGGAGCCACCAGAGGAGGAACTCCATGACCAACCTGAACAGACCCATCATCGCGGCCATCGCCGCCATAGGCCTTGCCATTCCGGCGGCGGCGCAGGACCGGCCCGGTTCGATGACCATTTCCACGGCCTCGCCCGGCGGTGTCTACGCGGTCTACGGCGAGGGCGTGGCCCAGGTCGTGTCCGACGTGGTGGGGGTGCCGACCTCCACCCGCCAGACCCAGGGGCCGGCGCAGAACCTTGTCCTGTTGCAGGCCGGGCAGACGGAGCTGGCGATGACCACCTCCGGCCCCGCCTTCGAGGCGATGAGCGGCGCGCTGGAACTGGCCCCCGGCCAGGAATACGCCGGGCTGCGCGCCCTGTTCGCCATGTATCCCACCCCGTTCCAGATGATCGCCCCGGCCGACAGCGGCATCGCCGCTCTGGATGACCTGGCCGGCAAGCGTGTCGGATCGGGCCCGCGCGCGGGGACCGGCGGCACCTACTGGGTGCGCTGGCTCGAGGCGATGGGCATCGACGCCGACCTGCAATATGGCGGCATCGGCGACCAGGCCAGCCAGATGGCCGATGGCCGCCTGGACGCGGTCATCACCGCGGGCGGCATTCCGCATCCCTCGTTGTCGGAGCTGGAGAACACCCAGGATGTCACCATCTTCGGGATGGACGAGGAGACCCTGGCCGGTATCCTGGACAGCAACCCCTATGCGGTGCGGTTCACCATCCCCAAGGGCACCTACGAGACCCCCGAGGGCGACCTGACCACCGCCGCCATGTGGAACTTCGTCGTCGCCGATGCCGGCATGTCCGATGATCTGGCCTACGAGATCACCAAGGCGGTGCTGGAAAGCAACGCGCGCATGGTCTCCACCCATTCGGCCGCCCGCAACACGCTGGCCGAGAACATCCTGCAGAACACCTTCATCCCGCTGCACCCTGGCGCGGCCCGGTATTACGCGGAAATCGGGGTGGAGATCCCGGAGGCCATCGCCCCGGCGGCGGAGTAACCCGGCATGAGCCTGGCATCGACATCTCCGGGGCTGCTGTCCCGGACCACCGGCTACCTGCGGGCCTCCGGCGTCTTCGACGAAGCCGGCACCGTCGATGCCTACCTGGAAGTGGAGGCCGCCCTCGCGGAAGTGGAGGGCGGCCTTGGCGTGATCCCGGCCGGATCCGTCGCGCCGATCGTGGCCATCTGCCGCCGCGAGCTGATCGACATGGACGCGCTGCGCCGCGATGCGGCGGCGGTGGGCTATCCCATCGTCCCGCTGGTGGCGCGACTGGCGGCGCTGGCAGGCCCGCATGGGCAATGGGTGCATTTCGGCACCACCACCCAGGACGTGATGGACACCGCGCAGGTGTTGCAGCTGCGCCGGGCCCTGACCGGGGTGCTGGCGGATACCCGGCAGATCGAGGTCCGGCTGGCCCGGCTGTGCGACCGCCACCGGCACACGGCCATGGCGGGGCGCTCCAAGTTGCAGCACGGCGTCCCGATTTCCTTCGGCTACCAGGTCGCCGTCTGGCTGGATCAGATCCACCGCACGCGGACCGGGCTGGAACGCGCGCTGGAGGCGGCCAGCGTGGTGCAATTCGGCGGTGCGATCGGCACCCTGGCCTCCCTGCGGGGGGACGGGATACGGGTCCGCCGGGCGCTGGCGGCCCGGCTGGACCTGCGGGAGCCGGCGATCTCCTGGCATGTCAGCCGCGACCGGATGGCCCGTCTTGCCACCGCGATCGCCGCGGCGCTGGCGGCCCTGGGCAAGATGGCCGGCGACATCGCCCGGCTGATCGCCACCGAAGTCGCCGAGCTGGGCGAACCGGCGGCCGAGGGGCGCGGCAGTTCCTCGACCATGCCGCAGAAACGCAACCCGGTGATGTGCGAGGCCATCGTGGAGGCGGCGCGCAACGTCCAGCACGTGCCCGGCCTGCTGCTGGATTGCATGTTGCAGGAGCACGAACGCGGCATCGGCCATGGCTACCGGGAACGGGCCGCGCTCTGCGATGCGGTCCGCCAGCTCTCCGGGGCGGGGACGCTTGCCCTCGACCTGCTGGCCGGGCTGGAGGTGAACACCGACCGGATGCAGACCAACCTGGGCCTGACCCGTGGCCTGATCCATGCCGAGGCGGTGATGATCCACCTCGCCGGGACGCTGGGCCGGATCGAGGCGCACCATGTCCTGCGGCAGGTCGCCCGCGAGGTCATGACCTCGGGCCGGGACATGCAGACCGCCCTGGCCGCGATCGGTGTCGATGTTCCCGAGGAGGTGTTCTCCGCCCCCGGCCAGATCGCCCCCGCGCAGGAGATGATCGACCAGGTGCTGGAGATGGTGCAGGCCTCCTGACGCGCCCCCGCGCCATCCCGGCGCCGAAAACCGCCCCCCGCGCGCGGCCTGAGATGGCGCATGGCCGGGGTGGGCATCGTGGTGGAGCGCTGGCCCGCGTCCGGCCTGAGAGGCCCGCCCGGGCAGCACCGCCATCGGGCGCCGCCCCCGCCAGACGGGGGGCCGCCGTTGCCCGCCCGGCCCTCGCGCGCGACACCTCTCGGGGCGGGGCGGAATGGGACGGGCCGCAGCCTGCACCCGAGTGGTCGTCTTGATACCGTGACACCCTCCTCCCTTCTCTCCCGCGCCCCCCGCGTGCGGGAGAGAAGGGAGGAGGCCGCACATTGCTGGGGGCCTTCATGGCGGGAAGCAACGCGCGGCCCGGCCTCTTGCGCACGGGACGGGGCAAGAGGCGCCTGACGGCCCCGGAGCGGCCCCGCGTGCGGGGCGGGGCGGGGCGGGCGCTATCGGCCGGAGGATTTCGCCGCGTCCTTGCCGGCCGGGGGAAGACCCCCGCCGTGGTTCAGCCCCATCCGGGTGGCATGCCAGGCCGCCTCGGCACGGGAGGAGATGCCCAGCTTGCGGTAGACCGACTTGATGTAGCTGGCCACCGTGGTGTCGGCCAGACCCAGGGCGCGGCCGACCTCGGAATTGCGCATCCCGCGCGCGATCAGGGCCAGCACCTCGGTCTCGCGCTCGGTCAGCCCGTGTTCGGGCGGGCTGCTGGGACCGGTAAAGCTGAAATGCGTCATGATCCGCCGCGCGATGGAGGGCGACAGCGCCGGCACCCCCATGTGGATCTGGCGCAGCTGGTGCACCAGGATGCTGGCCGGGTTTTCCTTCAGCAGGTAGCCGTCGGCCCCCGCCGACAGTGCCCCTACCACGCTGGCATCATCGCCCATCACGGTGGTCACGATACAGATCGGGTGCGGGCTGGCCGGGGCGGGGCCGCCGGGGGCAACCCCGCCCGGGGCAAGGCTGTCCCGCGGGGCGGGCCTGGCATGGATGGCGCGCAGCAGGTCCAGCCCCGAGCCGTCCGGCAGCCCCAGGTCGATCAGCGCCAGGTCGAAGGGCTGGTCCAGCAGGGCACGGGCGGCGCGCAGGGTGCCGGCGGTGGTGACCTGCGTGTCGGTAAAGGCCTCGGCCACGATATCGACCAGCCAGCGGCGGGTCTCGGCGATGTCCTCGACGATCAGGATGCGCATCAGGCGGTCGCCTTTCTGCCCGCGGGGCCGGGATGAGAGCCGGTGACAGCAGGCGCCGCACCGGCAGGGGAGGGCTCGGCAGGGGGCCTGGGCACGGGCGGCCTGGGCACGGGGGGGCTGGGCACGGGGGGCAGGTCGGAGGCCATGCCGGCCCCCGTGTCGTTGACGGCAGGGCTGGCCCCCTCACTGGCGCTATGATCTGCGCTGGCACCGGTGCTGTCATTGCCCCCGCCCCCGTCCTTGTTCGGGCTCCCCTCCCGGTCCTCCGCCCCGCCGGCGACCGGCGCGGGCGCAATGGCACCGGTGCCCCGGTCCGGGACGGCGGCGGGTCGCACGGAGGGGGCCGCAGGTTCATCCCGGTCCGGGACGGCGCTGCCGGGCTCCGGGGCGGGGCCGGGCAGGGGCAGCGCCACGTCGATCCGCGCGCCGTTGCTGTCGGGGCTGACGGAAAGCGTGCCGCCGCAGCCCTCGATCCGGTAGCGCAGGTTGACCAGGCCATTGCCCGTGCTGCTCCATTGCCGGCGCCCACCGGTCCCGTCATCGGCGATCGTGACGCGCAGCAGGCCGCCGGCGGGGATATCCTCGGCGGAATTGTCCGGGGTCCGCCACAGGGTGATCATCACCTGCCCGGCGCCGGAATGGCGCAGGATGTTGCTGACGCTCTCGCGCAGCAGCGCGCGCAGGGTCTGGACCAGGCCGGGCGGCAGCCGCACCGGCGCCGCCTCGGGCGCGGACAGGCCGTGGTCGCGCCAGTCCAGCGCGATATCCGCCGCCTCCAGGTGGTCGCCGATCTCCCGGCGCAGATCGGCCAGCAGCTGGGCCAGGATCATGTCCTCCCGCGTCGGGTTGGAAATGATCTGCCGCAGGTCCGACAGGGTCTGGCGGATCAGGCTGTCCTTGCGGTCGGGATCATGGGAATGCAGCGCGCCCAGCAGCTGCACGCCGATATTGTCATGCATGTCGCGGTTGATGCGGCTGCGTTCCTCCTCCACGGCGCGGTCATGGTCGCGCTGGCGGGCGATGGCGCGGTCCAGCATCTCGGTCACGCTGCGGGCCAGGCGCTCGTCCCGGCGGGAGAACAGCCCCCGCCCCTGCCGCGCCCAGTGCAGGCGGATCGCGGGCAGGCCCTGGGGCATCGGGATGTCCAGAACCTCCCCCCCGTCCAGCAGCCGCGCGGCGCCGGTGGCGGGCGGGCCCTGGTCGATGCGCAAGGGATCGAACAACCGGTGCAGCAGGGCCTCCAGCGCCCGTGCGCGCCCGGGCGCGCCGCTGGCCAGGGTGACATCGCCGACCAGGGCGAACAGCTCCTTGCGGGGGAGGCCGCGATCGTTCTGCAACCAGCGCCCCAGCAGGTCGCGCAGCGGCAGGTAGATCACCCCCACCAGCGCCAGCGCCAGGCCAAGCGCCGGCGCCCGGTCCAGTGCCAGCACGTAGATCAGCGCCGCGTCCAGCGCCAGCAGCAGGACCATCCCGCCCAGGTAGAACAGGATGCGGAACGACCAATCGGCCAGGTCGAACAGCCGGTAGCGGGCGATGCCCATGGCCAGCCCGCCATAGATCACCAGAAAGAACAGGAAGGCATGGCCCTGCGACAGCCGGGGCGTGGTGCCCATCAGCACCGGCAGGGTCACGGTCAGACCGAACCCGCCCGCGCCCAGCAGAACCGACAGGCCGAACCAGCCCAGCATGGCGCTGGCCGTGGGGTTGCGGCGGTTGCGATGGGCCTGCACCAGCACGGCGCCCAGCAGCACCAGCATCGCCCAGGCCACCGGGATCTGCCGGTTCAGTAGCGCGTCCGGCCAGTCCAGCCAGACCGTCAGGACGCTCAGCCCCAGCAACAGCGTCACCAGCCCGCGCAGCCAGCCCCCGGCAAGCGCGCGCCGCCAGGCCGGGGCCTTGGCGGGGGGCATCCCCTCCAGCCGGGCGGGATAGATCAGGAACAGGTTGATCATGCCCACGCCGAACAGCAGCGTGCCGGTGTAATTCACCCGCGAGGCAAAGGTGAACAGCCCCTGCGGCAGCGCCAGTTCGCGGGTGCTGTAAAGCGCCGCGGCATAGGCCGACAGCATCAACCCGACCCCGGCCAGGACGAACATCTGCACCGCCCGGTCGCTGCGCCGCAAAGCCATCACCCAGCCGCCCACCACCACCGCCACCAGCCCCACGGCGATCTGCACCCAGAATACGCCGGGCAGGTCGGACAGCGGCCGGGAGGGGGCCGGGGTCAGCACGATCTCCGTCACCGTGGCGGGGCCAGCGGCCGGTTCCATGTCCGGGGCCGGGGCGGCTGCCCTGCGTGGCCCGGCACTTTCCTCCGGGATGTCTCCCGGCCCCGATTCCGACCCTGACCCCGGACCCGAGTCCGGCACGGCCAGCGACAGCACCACCGGCCCGCCCGTCAACGCCATATGCAGCCCGCCCTGGCGGCGCAGGAACAGGCGCAGCAGGTCGGGGGTGGGCAGGGTGTCTGGTTCGTCGATCAGGTCGCTGGGGTGCAGCGCACCGGCAAAGGGCCTCCCTGCGGCGGAAGCACTGGCGGCGGAAGCAGGCAGATCCGCAACAGAAGGGCCGGCACGGGACCGATCGGCGCCCCCTGTGCCCTGACCCGGTGCCTCCGGCGCGTCCGCCTGCGTGCGGCTCCGCTCCACGCTGGCCCCCTCCGCCCCACCGGGCGCTGCGCTTCCCGCATCCGGAGGGGGCGCTGCGGCGGATCGCAAGCCGATCAGGCGCGACCCGGGCCGGACCTGCCCGGCGGCCGGTCCCCGGGGATCCACCGATTGCACCAGGAAGCCGGGGGCCGATGCCGCTTCGGCGCGCAGCTCCAGCCCCAGCCAGGGCTGCGCCAGCGCGGCCCACAGCACCAGCGCGGCCGCCCCCAGCCCCAGCCCCAGGGCGGACAGTGCGATCAGCACGGGGGAATAGGCCTGTCTCATGAACTCCGCTGCCTGATGATGTTGTCCGGCGCCGTGTGCCTGAACCGTCACGTCTTGCCAGAGACTAGAGAGTCTTTTCCCCTCCTGCCTACCCCTGAACGGGGGGGAGACAGGTTTTCAGCGCCACCCCATACCCTTCGCATATTCTTTCAAGGGGATAAGACATGCAGATTTCACAGCTTTCCCGACTGGGCGCGGCCCTCCTGGCGACAACCGCCCTGGCAGGGTGTCTCGGCAGCGGCTCCGGCGGCTCCGGCGGCGGCGGAGGTGGCGGGGCCGGTGGCGGCGGGGGGGGCGGAACCTTCCAGCAGAACTTCGACCGGGTGTCGGGGATCGTGCCGACCTCGGACATGCCGACCACCTTGCAGGGCAGCTATTCCGGCGCGCTCAGGGCCGATGTCAGCGATGCCACCGCCGTGGTCGGCCAGGTCGAGGCCGATATCGACCTCGACGTGGACTGGACAGACGGCCAGCAGGCCAACCCGTTCACCGGCACCGTCTCCAATTTCCGGGGCAGCCTGAAGGATGGCGAGACCCGCGATATCGACGGCACGCTGACCGTGGATGCCGCCATCCCCGGCACCATCCTGCGCACGGACAACCCGGCGATGACCTTCAACGGGGTCAACGTGCCCGCGACCCAGACCGGCGCGATGAGCGTGACCATGTCCGGCGCCCTGACCGAGGATGGCCGCACCGCCGACACCACCCTGCTGCTGGGCGGCAATTTCCTGGGCTCCGGCGCCACCGCCGCCGTGGGCGCCGTGTCCGGCGGCTACAAGGAACAGGGATCGGCCAATCCGGGGATCTTCGACGGGTCCGTGGCCGGGCAATTCTACCTCGAGGCGAAGTGAGGCCCCCCGCCATCACAGGCCCGTCATGACCGGAACACCATGAGCCGGGGCGCCATGCGAGACACGGCCCGCCCCGCGCGACCCCACTTGCAGCGGACCCCGGTCGGAGGCAGCGCCGTCCGGGGTCCTGCAACCGCGTTGGCGGCAGTCGCCTGGCTGCTGCTGGCGCTGCCCCTGCCGCTTCTGGCGGCGGGGGCGCAGGACACGATGATCGACAGGGCCTCCGAAACGGGAGCGGGGGCCGCCGCGACCATGGCCACCATCGCCGGCACCGCGCCTGCGGGCCGGGCCCCGGCGGCATTGCGCGGCACGCCCGGCCACGGGCCCGAAACGAAGACGAAGACGGGGGCGGAGGCCGCCGCGGTGCTGGCCCGGGCGGAGGCGCAGATCAACGCCGGATCTCCCGCCACCGCCATCGCCGCGCTTCAGGCCCTGGGCCCCAGGTCCGACCGCGCCACGGAGCTGCGCCGCCTCTGGGCCCTGGCCGTGGCCCATGTCCGGGCCGGCCGGCCCCGCGCCGCGCTGCCCCAGCTGGAGCGTCTGGTCTCCCTGGCGCCGGGCAATGCGACCTACCGGCTGGAACTGGCCACGGCGTTGGAACGCGCGGGGCAGGAGGCGCGCGCGCGCTATCATTTCGACCTGTCGCGCGGTGCCGACCTGCCCGCCGCGCTGGCACAGGAGGTCGACCGGCGGATCGACCGTATCGACCGCGCCCGCACCTGGGAGGGGCGGTTCCGCATCGCCCTGGCCCCCGAAAGCAACGCCGCCCGCCGCACCGCCGCCGAGACGGTGACCCTGGGGTCTTTGCCGTTCCGCCTGAACCCCGCCGCCCGGGCCCGCCCCGCGCAGGGCCTCGACCTGGGTCTGGGGGTGACCGCGCTGCCCCGGCTGTCCCCGGATCTGCGCCTGCGCCTGGGGTTGGACCTGGATGCGCGGATCTATGACGGCGGCGCCCCCGACGACCTGCGGCTGCGCGGCGAGCTGGGGCTGCTGCACCTGGGCGATCGCCGCCACCGGCTGGGCGGCGGGCTGCTGCTGGACCGACGCTGGATCGATGGCGCGCCCTATTCCCGGTCGGCGGGGGGCTACCTGACCTGGGGCCGGGCGCTGGACGCGGCCGGGCGCAGCGACCTGTCGCTGACCCTGCTGCGGGATCGCATCCATCATGACGGCGCGCCGGGGCGGGATTTCACCCGCTCCCTGGCGGCGCTGCGTCTGACCCGCGTGGTGACGCCGCGCCTGCAACTGCGCGCCGGGCTGCGGCTGGAACATCGCGACAGCGCCACCGGATCGGAGGCCGGACAGGGCGGCGGGATCACCCTGGGCGGGCAATATGCCTTTCGCGGCGGGCTGCTGGCGGATCTGGAGCTGGACTTCGCCCGGATGGACCGCGACGCGGCCGACGCCTTTTTCGGCATCCGGCGCCGCGACCGGACCGGCACCCTGACCCTGCGCCTGACCCATCGCGACTGGACATTGGCGGGCTTTGCCCCGGTGCTGGAGGTGCAGGCGGAACGGCAACGCTCCTCCAACGCGATCTACAGTTTCGACAACCGCCGCGCCTCCCTGGGCCTGACCCGCCGGTTCTGAAGGCGGCGCGGGACGGGCGGCGCCCCCCACCATCCACACCGGAAAGGTCGCGATGTCCGTGCCGGCGGCATCGGCCAGGTCCGGCGCACCGGGGCGGGCGGGGCGGGGGCAGCCGTTCCGCCGGGCCGCATCCGGCGGGCCTGGGGGGTGGCCCGGAGAACATGCGCCCACGCCGTGCACAGCCAGCCTCGGGCACAGTCTCCCCCGATCTGCCGCGGAACATCCCGGCCCCGGTGCGCGCGCGCCACCCGTCGGAACGGCCGCAGGGTGGGGGCGCTCCCTGGTCCCGTTGCCGCTGGCCCGACGCTTCGGGCCGGGCGGTGCGTCGGATCAGCCCGGTGTGATCCTGTCCGATGCCCCGCCAAGCCGGGCGCGCCAGGCCTGTTCCGGGGGCGACAGGGGGACCGGATCGGGCAGGGGATCGGGGCGGAGGGACGTCGCCTCCGCCGCCGCCTCCCTGCCGGGCGGTTGCGCCTGCGCCTGGCGCCGCATGCGCAGGGCGTGCAACCATTTGCGCAAGCCCCGGCGGCGGGTTGTATGCGCCACCTGGGCCAACCGGGCCTCCACCGTGCCGATCCGCTGCTCAAGATTGTCGGACCCGGCGGTGAGCCGGGCATCGAAGCGCCGGGCCAGATCGGCCCGATCCGGCCCCGGATCGGCGGCAAAGGCGGTGCGAAACGCCTCCGTGACCGCCGCCGGGCCGGGCGCCTGGGCCACCAGCGCGATCCGGGGGCTGACCCCGTGCAGCACGTCGCCCAGCGTCACGGGGCGGTGGGCCAGGGTCTGGTCTCCCTCCCACCGCAGCAGGCGCAGCCGGACCAGCCCGGCCGCCCGCAGCGCCGCCTGCGCGTCCCGCAGGGACAGCCGCAGCGGTGGCGCGTCCGCCGCCTCGGGATTGGGTCCGCCCAGCAGCAGGATCCCGCCGGGCCGCAACGCCGCCGCAAAGCCGGCAATCCGCGCCGCCGCGCGCCCTGCCGGGTCACGCGCCAGCAGGTCCAGATCACTGATCACCGCCAGGCCGGCCCCGGCCTCGGGATCACCGCCCGGCCCGGCCCCGCCAGCTGTCACGTCACCTGTCCCGCCAACTGTCACGGCATCCGTCGGGCTGCCCGTCAGGCCCTCCCCCCCGGTCGACCTGCCGGCGGCCTCGCCGGAGGGGGGCGCCGTGGTCACCAGCAATCCGGCCTCTTCCATCAGGCGCGCCCAGGCCCCCGTGCCGCCGCTGCCGTCCCAGGCCCGGGCCTGCGGGTCCAGCTGCGCCCAGGGGACGACCAGGGACAGGTAGCATCGCTGCCGCCGCGCCTCATCCGCGTGAAGCCACAGCGGATCGTCCGCCGCTCCGGCGGTTATCCGGGCGGATTGTCCTGCGGCGCGCTCATCGGAACCCTGCGTCATCTCCCGCCCCCGCTCAATCCGCGCCGAAGAGGTCACGGGTGAAGACCTTGTCGGCGACATCGGTCAGATCCGGGGTGCGGCGGTTGGCCACGATCACGTCGGCCTCCGCCTTGAACGCCTCCAGGTCACGGATCACGCGGGAATTGTAGAAAAGGTCCTCCGCCAGGGCGGGCTCGTAGACCGTCACCTCGATCCCCTTGGCCTTCAGCCGTTTCATGATCCCCTGGATGGAACTCTGCCGGAAATTGTCCGACCCGGCCTTCATCACCAGCCGGTGGATCCCCACCACCCGTGGCCGCAGCGCCATGATCCGTTCGGCGATGAAATCCTTGCGGGTGGTGTTGGCGTCGACGATGGCGCGGATCAGGTTCTGCGGCACCTCGGTGTAATTGGCCAGCAACTGGCGGGTGTCCTTGGGCAGGCAATAGCCGCCGTAGCCGAAGGAGGGGTTGTTGTAATGATCGCCGATCCGGGGGTCGTGACCGATGCCCTCGATGATGGCGCGGCTGTCCATGCCGTTGTCCAGCGCGTAGCTGTCGAGTTCGTTGAAATAGGCCACCCGCATGGCGAGATAGGTATTGGCGAAAAGCTTGATCGCCTCCGCCTCGTCAGGTCCGGTGAACAGCTGCGGCACGTCGGTTCGGATCGCGCCCGCCGCCAGCAGCCGGGCAAAGGTCCGGGCGCGGGGGCTGTCCTCGCCCACCACGATGCGGGAGGGGTGCAGGTTGTCGTAAAGCGCCTTGCCCTCGCGCAGGAATTCCGGGCTGAAGATGATGTTGGAACAGCCCAGCCGGGCATTCAACGCCCGGGTATAGCCCACCGGGATGGTCGATTTGATCACGATGGTCGCGGCGGGGGCCAGGCGCTGCACATCGGCCACCACCGCCTCCACCGAGCGGGTGTCGAACTGGTTGGTGATGGGGTCGTAATTCGTCGGCGTGGAGACAATGACGTAATCCGCTCCCGCATAGGCCTGCGCCGGGTCGGTGGTGGCGGTCAGGGACAGGGATCGGTTGGCCAGGTAATCCTCGATCTCGGGATCGGCGATCGGACTTTGCCGGGCATTGACCTGCGCCACCCGTTCGGCCGACAGGTCCAGGGCCGTGACCTCGTTTTCCTGGGCCAGCAATACCGCGTTGCTCAACCCGACATAGCCGATCCCGGCCACGGCGATCCTCATGAGGCCCGTCCTTTCCCTTGCAGCGGCCCGGCGGCCCAGGATGGCGGCCCGGCCAGTTCCGCCACTGTTAGCAGCCCGGGCCGCGATCTCAACCTTTCCGTCCTCCGGCACGGCGGCCTCGGGAGGTTCGGGTAATTTCAACCCGTCTGTCCGGATTTTCACCATTCCTTCATTCCTTGTGGGGATGAAGGCACAGGTGTGGCCCCAGAGGTGCACCCGCGCGCCGTCGGGGGTCACACGTCTTGCGGGAAAACGGTGCATGATGCAGTGTGGCGTCAGTTAAATTTTGGCAATCCGGACAAGGGTGCAGGATCCAGATGTTTGAGAAACTTGGGAAATTCAGTGCAGTCGCCGCGCTTTCGGCCGCGGCTCTGACGGCCGGGGCGACAGCGCCCCTGGCCCAGGCCGCGAAACCGTCGGCCAGCGTGACGATGTTCGGCGCCGACACGGCCTTCATCCTGCCGCATGGCAGCATCTTCATGGGCGCCACGGCGACCGATCCGCGCGGCGGCGTTTCCGGCGCCGGAACCGACGGGGACCTGTCCTTCGGGGCCGGCTTCGGCAACCCGATCGACGCGGTCGGGCTGGAAGTGGACGTCAACGTCACCAGCCTGTCGGATGATTTCGGCGATTCCGGCAGCCTGACACTGAAAGTGGCGCGCGCGCTGCTGTTGCAACCCAACCACGTGATCTTCGGCTCTGTCGCCGCGTCCAACCTGGGCGCCTGGGGCGATGACAAGGCCTCGGACGAGCGTTGGAACGTCGCCGTCTCCGGCCTGACCCAGATCGAGGGGCCGGCGCTGGTGCATCCGGTGATGTGGACCGTGGGCTACGGCTCCGATTCCGTGCTCAGCACGCCCGGGTCCTCCCTGACCGAGGACGGGCTGTTTGCCGGGGTCGGCATCGGCGTGACCCGTCACCTGGGCGTCGCCATCTCCGGGACGGAGAACCAGCTGAACGCCGGGATCGGCGTCACGGTGCCCGGCGTCGACGGGCTGAGCGTGTCCTACGGCGTGAACGACATCACCGACAACATGAACCGCAAGCAGCAGATGCTTTCCGTCAGCTACACCCTGACGGATGTCTTTGGAGGACGCTGACATGACCAGAACTTCCCTGATCCCGGCCCTTGGGGCCAGCCTGGCCCTGATGGCCGCACCCGCCCTGGCCGGCGGCGTGTCCCAGCCCAACAATTCCGGCAGCGCGCCGTCCGCGAGCGCAGCAGCCGTGACCATCGTGACCATCGTGACCGGTGGCGACACTGGTGGTGGCAGCGTCGGCGGCGGCGCCGTGAACGGCCTTCCGGACCTGGGCGCCAGTGTGATCGCCCTTTATGGCGGCTAGGCCACCTTCGGCAGCCAGCCCGGCTGCCTGAATCCTGAAGGCCGGGGCGGCCGCATCCGGCGCGGCCCGGCCACAGCCAACCAGACGCGGCGCCCCTTGGCGGCGCCGGCGCCGCAGCGCACGGCTCTCGCCCTCCGGCCCGGCCGGGGAAATCGCGGCGGTATTGTGGGCTTTTGGGCACGGCTGCCAGGAAAACCGGGCACCGGGCCGATCGATCGTTTATCCGGCCCCGCCAATTCTGGCACATCTGGGGCGATTGTTACGAGATTTGTGAACCGGAGCCCGACATGGCGCGCAGAACGCCGCTGCGGGATCCTCCGAGAGGGACGCGGGAATGCTGACGGCAGGGCAGGAGCATAGATCTCCGCAGGGGCGCCCCCTGTGTCGCCATGCGTCATCCGTCCGCCGACCCGCCGCGCCCCCCTGCCAGAAGGTATTCCGCCCATGCGTCTGATCCGCTTTGTCCCGCCGTTGCTGCTGGCCCTGTCCGGCTGTGGCATCGTCTATCACAGCCCCTCGGTCCCGACCTCCAGCGCCGACGGATCTCTGAGTGTCGTCGACATGGACGCCGCCTCGGTGCAGCAGGCCAATGCCACCCCCTACGTGCCGCGCCCGCTGCCCGCGATCTTCAGCCAGACGGGCGGCACCGGCACGGGGATGCGCGGCGCGGGCCCGGTGCCCGATCCGGTGCTGGACCGGCGCCAGAAACCCATGGGCCTGACCACCCGCCTGCCGCCCGCGCCCCAGCCGGAGGCCTATCGCATCGGCGTCGGCGACGAGGTTCTGCTGGCCACGCCGCAGGTCGGATCCACCGTCGAACAGCTGACCGGGCTGCTGGCCGCGCAGAACGCGCGCCAAGGCTATACCGTGCAGGACGACGGCGCGATCGCCATTCCCAATGTCGGCCGGGTGCAGATCTCCGGCATGACCCTGGAAGAAGCGGAGGCGGAGCTGTTCCAGCGCCTGGTCGAAAACCAGATCGACCCGTCCTTCAGCCTGGAAATCGCCGATTTCAACTCGCGCAAGGTGTCGATCGGCGGCGCCGTGGCCCAGCCCGCCGTGGCCCCGGTCACGCTGACGCCGCTGTACCTGGACGCGGCCCTGGCCGCCGCCGGGGGCGTCACGGTGGAGGACATGGATTACGCCTCCGTGCGGATCTACCGCGATGGCGGGCTGTACCAGGTGCCGCTGACCCGGCTTTACGGCGATGCCAGCCTGCCCAAGATCCAGCTGGTCGATGGCGACAGCGTCTTTGTCGACACCGCCTATGACCTGGACCTGGCACAGGCCTATTTCGCCGAACAGATCCAGCTGGCCCAGTTCCGCCAGGCCTCCCGCATCGCCTCCCTCAACGAGCTGAATTCCGAGGTCGCCCTGCGCCGTGGCGAGCTGGAGGAGGCCCGCGCCAACTTCCGCACCCGGCTGGAGCTGGAATCGGTGGACCGCGATTACGTCTACCTCAGCGGCGAGGTGAAGACCCAGACCCGCTATCCGCTGCCGTTCGGCAATACCGCGACGCTGGCCGATGCGCTGTTTTCCTCCGGCGGGATCGAGACGACCACCGGCAACCTGCGCCAGATCTACGTGATCCGGGGCAGCGAGATGCCGGGTGATCCCACGGTCACCGCCTGGCGGCTGGACGCGGCCAATGCCACCAACATGCTGCTGGCCACCCGGTTCGAACTGCGCCCGAACGACATCGTCTTCGTGGCCGAACAGCCGGTGACGCGCTGGAACCGCGTGATCCAGCAGATCACGCCGTCGCTGATCAACGCCTCGGTCGCCGCGGTCGACTGACCCCGGCCAGGCAGGCGCAGGCCAGATAGGCAGATCGACGGGGCCGGGGATCTTCTCCGGCCCCTTTGCGTGCCAGGCATGGCTCGCAGACATGAGCCCCGGACACGGAAACCCGACACGGAGCCCGGCACCGCACCCGACACGGGATGAACCGCGGGGTCGGAGGCGGGGCGGCTCATGCGGGCCGGAGATGGGGCCAGATACAGGCGTGACGCCATGGGCCTGCCCGCTTTTTGTCGTGCATCGGACGCATTCCCGGACTACGAGTAACAAAAATCAGGAGACGACGATGCGGGTACTGATCGCCGATGATCATGATCTGCTGCGCGACACGCTGGTCATGTTCCTGCAGGCGCAAGGCGATATCGAAACCAGCACTGCGGCGGACCTGGACGGCGCGCGCAGGCTGATCGAGGCCGAACCTCCCTTTGACCTGGTGCTGCTGGACCTGAACATGCCCGGCATGAACGGGCTGGACGGGCTGAAACAGGTGCTGGACCTGGACGATGGCCCCCGGGTCGCGCTGCTGTCCGGGCAGGCCACCCGGGAGACCGCCGAAAAGGCGCTGGAGGCCGGCGCCGCCGGCTTCGTGCCCAAGACGCTGTCGGCGAAATCCATGATCGCGGCGGTGAAATTCATGGCCATGGGGGAGCAATACGCGCCCATCGACTTCATGACCGCGGCGGAGGAAACCCCCGCCCACCCCCTGGCGGAAAAGCTGACCCCGCGGGAGCTTCAGGTGCTCAAGGGGCTGACGGAGGGCAAGTCCAACAAGGAAATCGCCCGCGATCTGGATATCACCGAACCGACGATCAAGCTGCACATGAAGACGCTCTATCGCAAGCTGGAGGCCTCCAACCGCACCCAGGCCGCCCTGATCGCGCGCGAGGCCGGCCTGTTCTGATCCCGGTCCGGGGCCGTCTCCGCCAGGCGCTGGCCCCCCCGGTTCCTGAACACCGCTCCTTTGGTCATCGGCCCCCTGGCCGTGGGCGGACCTCGCCCCGCCGTGACCCGCGCCCTTCCGCGAGGGCGTCCCGGCCCCCGTCCTATCCGTTCGGGTAGGCTCCCCCACCCGATACCCAGTTGGGCCGGCGGGCGTTTTCGTGGCATTCCTTGGGTCAAACGCGATCCAAGAGGACTCCGCCGATGTTCCGTCTTCCAGTTCCCATGGCCGCTGTCCTTGCGGTCTGCCTTGCGGCCCCTCTCCATGCGGGGGATCTTCCCACGCCGGAGGGGGCCGTCCTTCTTACCGTCACCGGTGCCATCGACCGCACCAATGCAGAAGGCGCGGCACTCTTCGACCTGGAGATGCTGGAAGAGTTCGGCGGCACGGAGATCACCACCACCACCATCTGGACCGAAGGCGAAAAGCAGTTCGAAGGCGTCTCCCTGCATCGGCTGATCGACGAGCTGGGGATCGAGGCCGAGACGCTGAAAGCCACGGCAATCAACGACTACGCCGTTGAAATCCCGATTGAAGACGCCGTCGAAGGCGGGCCGATCCTGGCCTACCGGATGAACGGCGACACGATGTCGGTGCGCGACAAGGGGCCGCTGTGGATCGTCTATCCCTATGACAGCAACGCGGCCTATCGATCGGAAGTAATCTATTCGCGCAGCATCTGGCAACTCGACCGCATCGAAGCGGTGGAGTAAGTCGTGGTCCCGAGGGGGCGCGGCCGATCCCCGGCCACCGCCCGCCGAGGGGAACCCGCGATGTCGACGAACAGCACCCGTGTCCGCCGCAGAATACTGCTGTCCTTCCTGCTGGGCGCCCTCGGGATGGGCGCCCTTGCCTTTCTGGGCGCCAATGTGGCGCGGGACCTGCGGCTGCTGAATTCGGCCAGTTCCGACAACGTGCAATGGACCCTGTCCCAGGCAGAGGTGGAATTCCTGGAATTCCGCTCCTTCATCAACGAGGTGGAGGACACCGCCGGGCTGAATACGCTGCGCCGGGAATACGACATCTTCTACAGCCGGGTCAGCACCCTGCGGCAGGCCTCCATCTACGAGGATCTGCGCGGCGTGCCGCAATTCTCGCGCAACCTGCAAATCGTGCTATCCTTTCTCGACCGCAGCGTGCCGCTGATCGACAGTCCCGACCCGGCGCTGCTGGCCGCGCTGCCGGAGCTGGCGGCGCGCACCGATCTGGTGCGTCCGCATGTGCGCGCGCTGTCCAACTCGGGGCTGGAGTTCTTTGCCCGCGACAGCGATGCCCGGCGCGAGCGGATTTCCGTCACCCTGTTGCAGATGGCCGGCGGGGTGATCTTTCTGGTGCTGACGCTGCTGCTGCTGGCGCTGTATCTCAGCCGGCTCAACGCGCTGAACATCCGTCGCCGGACCGAGGCGATCGAAGCCGGACGCCGGATGAACACCGTGACCGGCACCGCCCTGGACGCGGTGATCGTCAGCGATGCGCGCGGGCATATCCTGGATTTCAACGCCGCCGCCGAACAGATCTTCGGCCATGCCGCGCGCGATGCGATCGGCCGTGACCTGGGCGACCTGATCATCCCCGACCACCTGCGCGCCGACCATGACGCGGGGATGCGCCGCATCCGCGCCGGAGAGCCCCCTCGCGTCGTCGGCAAGGGCCGCGTCCGGCTGGAGGCCATGCGCGCCAATGGCGAGGTCTTCCCGGTGGAATTCGCCGTGCAATCCGCCCAGACGGCGGAAGGGGAGATCTTCATCGCCTTCCTGCGCGACATCTCCCACCGCATCCGCGCGGAGCAGGAGCTGGTCAAGGCCCGCGACCGCGCGCTGGCCGGGGAAAAGGCCAAGACCGAGTTCCTGGCCACCATGAGCCACGAGATCCGCACCCCGCTGAACGGGCTTCTGGGCAACCTGTCGCTGTTGCAGGATACCCCGCTCAGCGCGCAGCAGGAGCGGTATGTCGGGCATATGATCACCTCTGGAAAGCTGTTGATGCGCCATGTCTCGGACGTTCTGGACATCACCAAGTACGACGCCGGGAAATTGCAGCTGGACCCGGTGCCGATGCGGGTCAGCCGGCTGTTGCAGGACATCGTCGACAACCAGGGCGGCGCCGCCTCGGCCAATGACACGATCCTGACCTGGGCCTGGGAGGGCAGCTCCAACGACTGGATCCTGGCCGATCGCGACCGGCTGCAACACATCCTGATGAACGTGATCGGCAACGCGGTGAAGTTCACCCATGGTGGCCGGGTGGAAATCCGCGCCATGCTGCATGCGCCCGGGCTGGTCGGCGACCGGTCAGAGCTGGAAGTGCGGGTCAGCGACACCGGCATCGGCATGACCGCCGAACTTCAGGGCCGTATCTTCGACGATTTCACCACCGGCGACACGTCCTATGACCGGCAGGTCGGCGGCACCGGGCTGGGGCTGGGGATCGCGCAGCGCTTTGCCCGCGCCTTTGGCGGGCGCATCGACGTGGACAGCGCGCCGGGTCGGGGCAGCACCTTCCGGGTGCGCCTGCCCGTCGATCCCGCCCCCGCGCAATCGGCCATCCCCGCAGAGACGGCCGCCCCGCACAGTGCCGTGGCGGAGACCGGATCAGCGACGCCGGCCCCGGTCCGGCCCTGTCACATCCTCCTGGTCGAGGACAACGAGATCAACCGCGTCGTCGCGCGGGAGATGCTGGGCCGTGCCGGGCACCGCGTGACGGAGGCCCATGACGGCCAGCAGGCGGTCGACGTGACCCGCGACCAGCGCTTCGACCTGATCCTGATGGACATCAGCATGCCGGTGCTGGACGGGCGCGGCGCGACCCGCGCGATCCGGGCGGGGCAGGGGCCCTGTGCCGGGGTGCCGATCATCGCCCTGACCGCCAATGTCCTGGCGGAGGAACAGGCCGCCTTTCTCACCGACGGGATGAACGACATCCTGACCAAGCCGCTCTCGCGGGAGGCGCTGGCGCGGATGCTGGCCACGCATCTCGGCCCCGACCGCGTGCCGGAGGAGGGCGAGGAGGAGACCCCGGAGACCGCACGGGGGGTCAAGGCGGACACGGGTCCGGCAGCGGCAGGCGGGCAGCCCGCCGCGCAGGGGCCGGGGGGGGGAGACCGGTCTGAAACGGGCGCGCGCCCGGATCCGGCCTCCCCGGTGGCGGCCGGCGACGGCCCGACGACGGCAGAGGAAGGCGCATCGCCAGAGGCAGAGGCAGAGGACCATCCCGATGCCCCGCCCCTTGTCGATCCGCGCCACATGACCGAATTGCACGAGACCCTGGGCGCCGCCCCCCTTCAGGGCCTGTTGGCGCGCTTCGCCGGGGAGACCGAAGACCTGCTGGCCTATCTCTCTCCCGACCCCGACGCCGGGAACGCGCCCGATCCGCTGAGCGACCTGGTGGAAACCGCCGCGCGCACCCACCGGGTCGCGGGAATGGCCGCCACCCTGGGCGCCGCGCGGTTCCGCGCCGCCTGTCTGCAAGTGGAAGCCGCCGCGCGCCGCAACCAGCCCGATGCCCTGCAACAGGGCATCGCCGCCCTGCCGGCCAGCTGGGCCGCCACCCACACGGCCCTGTCCCGCGCCATCAGCACCTGACCGGCAGGGCCTCCGCGCGCCCGCCGCTTCGGCGCAAGGCCCGGCCGGGTCCGGCGCGGCGATCTTCCCGCCACCGCCCCCAGCGAGGCGCCCCTCAGGGAGACGGCGAGAGGGGGGAGACGCCCAAAGGGTGAGCAGAGGGACAGCCGGACTGGCACCACAGCTCGGACCACAGGCGCGCCCAAGGCCGCATGCGGGCGGGCGCCGCCCCGGCCGCTCCCCTCGATGGGCAGGATCGCGACACCGGGCGCAGCGCCGGCCGGTCCCTGGGCTGCACGGCTGAGCCGCCGACCTCCGCAAACACCGCCCGCAAGCATCGCCTGCAAACATCTCCCGCAGGTCTGGCCGCGCGTTCTTCGCCACGCGGCACCCGGCCCGTCATGCCGCGCTGTTCCGGTCGCCGTTTCGCCCTCCTCGGCCGCCCCTCGGGCCGGTGTTCTCGCCGGCGGCGCCGCTTCGGGGGCTGTCCTGGCCGGGGCACCGGCCCTTTTCCCGCCCCGCCTGTCACCCCGCCGACCCGCATCCCCGTCACCTGCCATTCTGTCACCTGGCACCCTGTCACCTGGCACCCCGGCGCCCTGTCGCGGCACCCCTGTCGCCCCGCCCGATCCCGCCAACCCGGCCCCTTGCCGACGCCCTGTTCCGCGTCAAGACCCCGCCGCGGGGGGAAAATTCCCCCTGACCTATCCGTCGGGGTAGGGGACGGCGCGCTTGTCCTGTGCCCCCCTCCCGTGGCGTCCGGGACGGGGCGGGCGGGGGCGATTAGACAGGTGGTGTCCCAACGAAGGAGCGCCACGACATGTCTTCCTCCCTGACCCTCTCCTCGGTCCTGCCGCTGCTGCTGTTGGCGACACTTCTCCTTGTTCCGGCGGCGGGATTTTCCCTCTCCCGCCGCCGGGCACCCCTGCTTGCCCGCGCCGGATCCGGCTCCCGTCAGAAGGATTGATCCCATGACCGATGCTGCCCACATCACCCCCGAGACCCGGACCGCCCCGCCCCCCGCCGTCACCATCGTCCTGCCCTGCGGCAATGACGCCGAGACGATCCTCGACACGCTGGAAAGCCTCAGCCTGCAGACCTTCACCGATTGGGAGGCGATCTGCGTCGATGACGGCGCCACCGACGGGACGCCGGTCCTGATCGCCACCGCCGCCCAGCACGACCCCCGCATCCGGCTGCTGCGCAACCCCGGCCAGGGCCTGGCCATGGCGCGCAACAGCGCCGGGCTGGACCATGCCCGCGGCGGCCTTGTCGCCTTCTGCGCGCCGGGCGACCTGTGGCAGGCGGACAAGCTGGCCCGCCTGGTGCAGATCCTGGCCGACCCCGCGATCGACGCCGCCTATGGCCGGGTCGGGCTGTTCGCCCACACCCCCGCCGATACGCGCGGCCATTCCCCGGTGGCCGGGGGCGACCTGACCATCGACCGGCTGCTGGGCGACAATCCCGTCTGCTCCCTGTCCAACCTGACCCTGCGCCGGGAGGTTCTGGCCCGAAGCTACGGGTTCGACACCACCATCCCCGGCGGCGGCGACCTGGAATGGATGGTCCGTCTGGTCGGTGGCGGCGCCCGCGTGGTCGGCGACGCGGCGCTGCACGGCTGGTGCCGCGCCTGCGCCGACGACCTGGCCGCCACGCCGGACAACAGCAACGAGAACCGCCGCCGCGCGATCGAGACCGCCGCCTGTTTCGGCGTCACCCCCAGCCTGCGCAGCCGGGCCCGCCATCGCCGCCACCTGGCCCATCGCGCGCACCGCCTGGGCCTGGGCCGGGCGGTGACCCTGCACCACGCGGTGATCGGGATGCTGTGCAGCCCGGTCGGGTTCCTCGGCCCGCTACGGCCTCCCGCGCCGGGGGCGATTCCGGCCCGGCGTCCGCGCCCTGGACGGGCGGGGTCGTCGGCCTGCCTGTCGTCCTGACCCCCCTGGTTTTCCGCCTGAAAGTCCGCCTGTCATGACCTTTGCCTCGATCATTCTGCCCGCCTGCAACGCCCAGGACCTGCTGCCTGAAACCCTGGCTGCCCTGCTGGCGCAGAGCTGGCCGGATTACGAGATCCTCGTGGTCGACGACGGCTCCTCCGATGCAACGGCGCGGATCGCCCGCAGCCATGCCGCCGACCTCCGGATCCGTGTCCTGCGCCAGGCCAATCGCGGGCTGGCGGGCGCGCGCAACAGCGGCATCGCCGCCGCGCGGGGCGCCTATGTCGGGTTCTGCGACGCCGGTGACCTGTGGCACCCCGAGAAACTGGCCCGCCATATCGCCCACCTGGAGGCCAACCCCCGCATCGGGGTCAGCTTCGCCGGGGCGACCCTGATCGCCCCCGCCGCCCGGCTGACCGGCGGGGCGCGGCGGCCGCGCCTGACCGGCCTCACCGCCGCCACCATGCTGCGCCACCCCCCGATCAGCGCCGGGTCCGGCCCGGTGCTGCGCCGCGCGGTGCTGGACGAGATCGCCCACCGCCCCCGCCAGGATCCCGACCGCACCTGGTATTTCGACGAAACCTTCCGCCAGCCCGAGGACACCGAGGGCTGGCTGCGCATCGCCCTGACCACCGGCTGGCAGTTCGAGGGCCTCCCCGGCCGGCTGACCCGTGTCCGGACCCCCGCCGGCGCCCCGACCAACGCCCCCGCCGGGGACGCTGCCGGAGAGGCCGATCGCCAGTTGGCCGCCTGGGATCGCATGGTGGCCAAGCTGACACCGTTGAACCCCGCGTTCTTCGCCGCCCATGCCCCGGCGGCGCGGGCCTATCGGATGCGCACGCTGTGCCGGGACGCGATCCGGCGCGCCGATCCCCCCGCGGCCCGCAACTGGGCCCGCCGCTGGCTGGCCACCTCGCGCCGGCCACTGATAGAGGCGCCGGCCAGCTCTGCGCTGACCCTGGCGGGAGCGGCCGCGCTCAGCCTTTGCGGCGGGCGTTGCGCGGGCGCCGCGATGCAGAGGCTGACCGGGCTGCGGCGGCACATCTCCGGCCGGGCGGAGGCCCTCTGATGCGCGTGCTGCACCTGGTCGACGACACCACCGCCGGCGGCGTGATGCGGGTGATCGATCACCTGCTGCGCGGACGCGGAACGGGGCAGGGGGTCACCCACCACCTGCAAGTCCTGACCCGGGGCCGGCTGCTGCCTGCGCGGCTGGAGGCCGATGTCATCGTCTCGCACCTGCGGCTGGGCTGGCGCCAACTGCCGATGCTGGCGCTGATGCGGGCCCGGCAGCGGCGTCTTCCGATGGTCCATGTCGAACATCACCACACCGCCGCCTTCGTCGCCGAGAACATGCGCCACGGCGCGCGGTTCCGGGCCATGCTGCACCAATGCTATGCCCTGTTCGACCGCGTGGTCGCGGTCAGCGGGCCGCAGGCGCAATGGCTGGTGCGCAGCGGCGCGGTACGGGCCGAGGCGATCGCCACCATCCGCCCCTGCGTGGACCTGTCGGCCTTTCGCGCTCTGCCTGTCCGGCCCCCCGCTCCGGACCAGCCCGTGCCCGGCGCGCCCCGGCTGGTGATCGGCGCCATCGGGCGGCTGGACCGGCAGAAGGGCTTTGACATCCTGATCGCCGCCTTCCGCCGGCTGCCCGATCCCGGCCTGGCCCTGCATGTCTACGGGCTGGGCCCCGAACAGGCCGCCCTGCGCCAGCTGGCCGGGGGAGATCCGCGCATCCGGTTCATGGGCTTTGCCGACCCGGTGGCCGCCCAGTCGGCGGTGGACGTCGTGGCCATGCCCTCCCGCTGGGAACCCTATGGGCTGGTCGCGGTGGAAACACTGGCCGCCGGCCGCACCCTGCTGATCAACCCCGTCGACGGGCTGAGCGATCACATCCCGCTGGGCGCCCGGCCGGTCGCCGCCCCCGATGTCGATGGTTGGCACGCCGCTCTCGCCACCCTGGAGGGCACCGGAACGCCCCGCGCCGGAGACGATGCACCCCGGGGACATGCCCTGGACCTCAGACCCGGTCCCGCCCATCTCGAAGCGGCCTTCAACGCCGGATGGCGCAGGCTGTTGGCCGAGGTCGCGAAGGCCCGGTCGGAAAAATATTTAACATAACGTTGATTAGCCGATCGATCTTTTGATGAGGTGTACGCAAAGCAGGAGTGTCACCCATGCGCAAAACAGAAGTGTCACTCTGCCCTCAAAGCAAGATGAAGACGGTGGCCGCTGCGCATGTGCTTGCGCGACAAGTCGGCACACGGCTGACCTTTTCCTAGATCGCCGTCGGATCATCCTGGCCGAGACGGAGCTGAGCCGTGCCCTGCCCGGCTGCACTTGCGACAGCGCCAGGGGCACTTCTACCTTGCAGGACAAGCGAGATTTCAACTTGGCTGCAACACGTTGCCCCTTGGGAAAGATCACGAAAACAGCATCTTGCCGCAGGGTTAATCAAAATTTTCCGATCCGACCATAGGCCTGCGGGTGGAGAAATGGCAAAAGGGTGTTACACGTCAAACGAGAATTCTGCTGTGAAAGAAACATCTGAAGATGCAACCCCTGACGGCGCGGAACCCATGCGGGACAGCGCCCGACCGCCGAAACGGAACCGTAAAACCGGCGGGGCGGCGCCATCCAGAATTGCCAGCCGGGGCGCGGTGCTATATAGTGGAGCACTGAACACACCTTCCGACCCGCCTGACCGGAAGGCGCCTTCCTCTGAAGCTGCCACACGAGGACACGAAGACATGCTTGCCGAACTGCACAAGACAACGCCCGAAGAAAGCAAGGAACAGCGCGCCGCCCTTGGCCAATGGCTCAAGCAGCTGCGCGAGACCGCCGGCCTGTCGCAACGCGACCTGGCCGACCGCCTTTCGCTGGATTACTACACCTTCATCTCGCAGCTGGAGAACGGTCGCGGCAAGATTCCCGCCCATCGCTACGTCGAATGGGCCGGGGCGCTGGACCAGGATCCCCGCAGCTTCGTGAAGCGCCTGCTAAGCTATTACGAACCCTCGACTTACCGGATCCTCTTCGAAGAAGAATCCGCCTGAGCCACCCCCCGGAGGCCTGACCGGATCACCGATCCCCGGGCCAGACAGACACCCGACGCGCGGAGACAGGCCCGTCCATGGTCCAGATCGTCCAATTCCCAGGCCGGCACGGCAGCACTTCGACCGGGGATTTCCTCCAGGACGGGGGCGACACCCTGTCCTTTGACGGGGCGGGCGCGGATATCCGGCTTCCGGCGCTTGAGGCGGCGCCGCAGAATCGCCAGGTGCGGGATTGGTCGAACCAGGAACTGGCCGATCTCTTCCGGGTCAAACGGCTTCTCGATGCCGCCGGCGTCCCCAACGAGGTCGATCGCGGCCTCACCGACGAGGGGGAGCCCTGGTTCGTCTTCTGCAAGCTGGATGGCGACGTGTTCATCCACATGTGCCGGATGGACGGGGCCTACCTGCTGGACAGTCCGAACATCCGCACCCCCCTGCGCGGGCGCAATTTCAACGACCTGATCGCCGATTTTACCGGCCGCGCGCTGGACAACGACCCCGCGACCGAAGACCGCCGGGTGATCCGGCTGGAGCGCGGCGGGGCGGTCTTCCTGCATCCCTCCGCCTTGCTGGCCGCGCTGGTCTGGACGTTGTTCATCGCCTCGGACGAACTGGTTCTGCTGGCCCCCGGCGAGGACGCGGCCGCCACCCCGGATGCAGACGGGACCGCCGCCACCCTGTCGGGATTGCCGGTCGAAATCGCCGCCCGCGCCGGCCTGACAAACGAGGCGGACAGCGACCTGCTGCGCCCCACCGCCGCCGGGCTGGAAACCGACGCCCTGACCCATCGCGACGGCCAGGGCGGCAGTCAGGGCAGCATGATCTTCGGGCAGAACAGCTATGCCCTGGGGCTGAGCGCGGTAGCCATCGGCATGGGCGTCATGTCCGACAGCGCCTTCACCGACCTGCGGCTGGGCGATGCCGGGCTGGGTGACCTGCTGGCCCGGCTTTTCGACGGCGATCCCGACAGACCGGCCGGGCCGGACGGCGACGACGCCACGCAGCTGGCCGCCAGCGGCCCCGGACAGATGCTGATGCAGGCGCTGGACGACGTGATCGACCTGCTGCTGAACACGCAAGCCGACGACGCGGAGCGCATGATCGCCGCCATGACGGAGGCCGACGCGCCCGACATGACTGCCATGCTGGACACCCGCGGCTTTGCCGACAGTCTGAAATCCGCCGGGCCCGACGACATGATCGCCGATATCCCCGAAAGCGGCGCCACCCCGCGCATGGCCAAGACGGCGCTGCCGGACTGGGCCGAACCCGCGGCGCCCCGCACCACCGATCCCGCCCCTACCCGCCAGGACGCCAAGGTCGACACCGCCGCCTCCGAGAAGGCCGAGACCGTGGACCTGCCCGCCCCCGCACCGACCCTGACGATCGCCGATATCCGCAAGATCTTCAGCCTCGAGCTGAAGGAATTCAGCCTTGGCGGCCAGACCGTGCAAGCCAGTTTCGAGGTCACCGAAGACCTGCTGACGGATTACGGCCTGGTCGGCAGCACGACCGGCACCGGCACGGACAGCACCGCCTCCAACGGCCCGGACACCCTGGCCGGGACCGATACCGCCGCCCTGCCCGCGTCCGGGTCCCCCGGCGACACGATGATCGACTACCCCGCCTTCGTGAACAGCGAATTCTCCATCCAGGCGCGCGACCTGTTCCTGCACCTGCTGGCGGATGCCCAGGATGCCGATCTGGTCTTTGCCGGCAACAGCATCATGCTGCTGGACAATGACGCGTTGAACAGCGCCGCCGGGGAAACCATGAAGATGGATTGGCTGTCCGGCGACGGCAAGGTGATCTCCATCATCGGGTTCCGCTCCGATTTCGAGGATTTCCACCTCATCGCATGACACCCCGGCAGCGGCCCGGGGATTGTGGCGGATGGCGGATGGCGCGGGATCGCGCAGCGCGCGCCCGGAACATCCCCCCGGAACAGCACCGGACCCGCATCGAAAAAGGGGCCCGCGCGGCCCCTTTCGCATCCTCGCGCATTCTCCGGCCAGCGCCCCTCCCGGGCCGCCGATCTGACGGCGCGCGCGCCGGAGCGGCCCGGCGCTATTCCTCGATCAGGCTCTTGCGGATCGCGTCCATCAGCGGGGAGGCGATGTAATCCACCACCCGGCGTTCGCCCGTGGTGATGATCACGTCGGCCGGCATCCCCGGCGTCAGGCGGCCCTCGATCTCCTCGGGAACCTCGACTTTCTCCACGTCGATCCGGGCCAGGTAATAGGGGGTCTCGTTCGGGTTGTCGGGGGTGATCACATCGTTGGAGACCGATTGCACCTTGCCCAGCATGATCGGCGTCAGGCGGGTCTTGAAGGCGGTGAACCGGACCTCTGTCGCCAGGCCGGGGGTGACGCTGTCGATATCCACCGGCGAGACGCGGGCATTGATCACCAGCTGCTCGTTCTCGGGGACCAGCTCCATCAGCACGTCGCCGGGGCGTACCACGGATCCGATGGTATGCACCTTCAGATCCTGGATCGTGCCCTTGCCGGGCGACCGGATCTCGGTCCGGGACATCACGTCACCCGCGACCTTGGCCCGTTCCTGCAATTCGGTCAGTTCGGCCCGGATCTCTTCCAGCTCGTTATTGGCGCGCTCGCGGTATTCCTGCTGCACTTGCAGAGCCTGCAATTCCGTCTCGCTGATGACATTGCGGGCCTGGGCGATCTCGGAAATGATCTGGCCCAGCGTCGCCTCGATCTGGATCAGCTCGTCCTCGCGCTGGCTCAGCAGGTTCTTCTCGATCAGGCCGCGTTCGCCGCCATCGCGCATCCGGTCCAGCATCTCGGTGTAATTGGTGATCCGGCGTTCCAGCGCGGAGCGCTGCAATTCCAGCCCGTGGATCTGTTCATGGGTCTGTTCGACCCGGCTGGCCAGGATGTTGCTTTGCGATTGCATGATCGACTGCCGGTCCCGGAACAGGTCCGCCTGGTCCTCCACCGCCGCGCGCACCACATAGGTGGCCTCCGGGTCGGTCAGGTCGGGCGGGAAGTTCAGGATATCCTTCATGCCGCGCTCCGCCAGCAGGCGGACCTCGACCACGCGCGCCACGTCCAGCCGGTTGGAAATCATCTCCACGTTGGAGCGGGCCTCGACACTGGACAGCCGCAGCAGCACCTGGCCCTCCTCCACGGTGTCGGCTTCCTTGACCAGGATTTCCTCGACGATGCCGCCCTCGAAATGCTGCACCACCTTGCGGTTACTCTCCAGCGAGATCTGGCCCGAGGCGACCACGGCACTGTCCAGCCGGGCGACGGCGGCCCAGCCCCCGAAGACCCCGAACGTCAGGAAGATCACCGACATCCCCAACAGGATGACCGGACGTGTCGCGGGTTTCTTGATCGGTTTCCGGGCCATGGTGGCAGGCTCCCTGCGGGGTGGGTGGCGGAATCTCCCGCCCCGCGTGCGAATGGCGGGACGGCAAGGGATGGCGGGACGGGGCCGGGCGGCGGATCAGCCCTTGCCGCCCCCTTTCGGTGCGGCGCCCAGGGACACGACCGCGGGCTTGGTCGCGGGCTTTCCCCCCGCCACGGCGGCGGCGGGCTGCGGCGCGGCGGGGGTGGCCGCCGGCGCCTGCTGGAACATCTCGCGGGTGGGGCCGAATTTCTCCACCTGGCCGTTGACCAGCATCAGCGCCTTGTCGGACATCGCCAGCAGGTTGGTCTTGTGGGTCACCAGGATGACCGTCTTGCCCATCTTCTTCAGCGTCTGGATACAGGAGATCAGCGCCTGTTCGCCCAGGCTGTCGAGGTTGGAATTCGGTTCGTCCAGAACCACCAGGCTGGGTTCGCGATAGACGGCGCGGGCCAGGCCCACGCGCTGGCGCTGACCACCCGACAGGGAGGTGCCGCCATCGCCGGTATCGGTCTCGTAGCCCTGGGACAATTTCTGGATCATGTCATGGGCGCCCGACAGGGTCGCCGCCTTGATGATGTCCTCGTCCGCCGGCTCATCGGCAAAGCGGGAGATGTTCTCCGCCACGGAGCCGCGGAACAGCTTCACGTCCTGGGGCAGGTAGCCCAGGTGCCGGCCCAGCTGTTCGGGATCCCAGTGCCGCATCTCCGCCCCGTCCAGCCGCACCGCGCCGGAGGCGGGTTGCGTCACCCCCACCAGGTGGCGGACCAGCGTCGACTTGCCCGATCCCGACGGCCCGATCACGGCGAGGATCTCGCCCTTGGCAACAGAGAAGGACACGCCCTTCAGGACGGTGTCCCGCGTGCCCGGCACCATGGCAAAGAGGTTCTCCACCGACAGCTCGCCCTTGGGCGCCGGCATCTCGATCCGCTCCCCGTCGTCGGGGACCTGGGTGAACAGCGCATGCAGCCGCTTGTGGGCCTGGCGCGCGGCGACGAATTGCTTCCATTGGCCGACCGCCTGTTCCACCGGGGCCAGCGCACGGCCCATCACGATGGAGGCGGCGATCATGATGCCCGGCGAAATCAGCTGGTGCAGCGCCAGATAGGCGCCGGTGCCCAGGATGGCGATCTGCAACGACATGCGGACGAATTTCGACGAGGCCATGATCAGCCCGGCCCGGCCCGAGGCGCGGGCCTGGTGGTCCAGCATCGCGTCATGCTGGTTCAGCCAGCGGTCGGTCAGCTGGCGTTCCATGCCCAGGGCGCGGATGACCTCGGCGTTCTGCATGGTGGTCTGGACGAAATGCCCGGCCCCCTGTCCCGCCTGGCCGGCTTTCTGCAACTCGCTGCGGGTGGCGAATTCATTGGCCAGCGCCAGGCAGAAGATGATCACCGCGCCGCCCGTGGCCACGATGCCCAGCATCGGGTGGAACAGGAAACACAGCACCAGGAACAGCGGCACCCAGGGCGCGTCGAAGAAGGCCAGGATGCCCTGGCCCGTCATGAATTCGCGCACCTTGTCGATATCGCCCAGGGCCACGTGAGAGGTGCCGCCAGGCTGGGCCGTCTGCTGTTTCACCACCTTCTGGAAGGTCGAATTGGCCAGGGCATCGTCGAAATGCAGCCCGGCCCGTACCAGCAGCTTTGACCGGGTGTATTCCAGCAGCCCGTAGGCCAGCAGCAGGGCCAGGGCGATCGCGGAGATGGCGATGAGGGTGTATTCGTTCCGGCTCGACAGCACGCGGTCATAGATCTGCAGCATGTAGAGCGGGCCGACGAACATCAGCAGGTTCACGAAGAAGCTGAAGACGATGGTCGCGACAAAGGCGGTCCGAAATCGGGAATATGCGATCTGCAAGGAATTTTTCTGACGCATCGTCCAATCCGTTTCTGAAGGCCATGCGGTGACGAAAATACTATCACGAAATGCACGGCTTTCCTATCCAAAGCCACGGATGCTGATACAGGCTTTGCGCCCGGATGTATAGTAATTCTCCCACCCCACGGGACGTTGCGTCAGTTCAGGCGCAGATCCGCCAGCGGCGCTTCGGGGTCGATCCAGGCCGGCCAGAACGGTTCCGCCCAGCCGGCCTTGCCATATTGGCCATGCAGCACGCCCAGCCATTGCCGCAGCGCGGCCTCCCGCAGGGTCAGCGTGACAAGGGGAGCAGGGGCGGGAGCGGATTCTGCCGCGCGATCGGTTTCGGCGGGGCCGGTGAAGTCCAGCGCCAGGGCGCGCCCGGTCTCGGCGGGGCGGACGCGGACGCCATGGGCCAGGGCGCTGAACCCGGCCGGCCCGGCGGCGCCGGAGCCGGGGCCCGTCGTCACCCCCTTCTGGGGGCGGATCGCGCCGACGGCGGCAGCCTGGGTAAAGCGTTGCGCGGCCTGCGCCTGGGCGCGGGGGGCCGGCGCGGGGTCGAGGGCCGCCTGGGCCGTCAACCGTTTCAGAAGCGATGGCACCAGCCGGTTCAGCAGCCGGCGGGTCAGCCAGAGAACGCGCACCTGGTCATCCGACATCTCGACGGACAACCGCACGCGGTCCTCCGTCTCGACGTAGAAGGTGGTAAAGCGCCGGACGCTGGCCATCGCGGGGGGGTCAGCCCTCTTCGGACTTGAGCAGATCCGCCAGGTTGCGGGCATAGGCGTTGCGCGCGGTCTGGATCACGGCGGTCTCGTTGCGCAGCTCGTCCAGCTTGCGATCGCAGAACGCGACATTCTGCAGCTGGCGGCGCGAGTCGTCGGTCATGGTGTCGGTTTCGTATTCCTTGCCGTCAATGGTGATTTTTGCCATTGGGTATCCTGCCTTTTGTTGAAAATGTCTTTCCCGACCATCACTACCCAATGCCAGGGAAGGGTTCAATTGCATGTCAGCCCCGCATGATGCCAAAACCACCGACGCCATCGCCACGGCGGCCGCCTGCCTGACCCGGCGGGAATTCGAGGCCTTCGACAAGGCGCTGGACCAGGCCGCGGCACTGGCCCCGGACGACCCGGAGGTGATCCACCTGCGCGGTCTCGGCCTGTTCGAGCGCAAGCGCACCCCCGAGGCCTTCCCCCTGGTCCTGCAGGCGGCCCGCGCCCGGCCGCGCAATACCGCGATGCTGCACAACCTGGCCGCGATCCAGATCTCCCTGGGGCATTTCAAGGATGCCGAGGCGAACCTGCGGCGCGCCATCCGCCTGCAACCCGATTATGCCGAAGCCTATCACACCCTGGCCGGAATCCACCGGTTCGCCCCCGACGATCCGCTGATCCCGGCGATGGAGGAACTGGGCCGCAGCCGGCAATTCACCCCCCGCGATGCGTCCTTCCTGTGTTTCGCCCTGGCCAAGGCGCAGGATGACGCGAACCGCCCCGACCATGCCTGGCCCCTGCTGGAACAGGCCAATGCGCAGATGCCGGCGGAATACGATGCCGACGGCGAAACCCGCGACCTGGACCGCACGCTGGAGATCTGCACCGCCGATTTCCTGCACGACCGGCAGCAATACGGCCATCCCAGCCCGGCGCCGATCTTCATCGTCGGCATGCCCCGGTCCGGCACCACCCTGCTGGAAAGCCTGCTGGACGCCCATCCCCAGGTCCACGCCGCGGGCGAATTGCCGGTGATCCCGGCCATGGGCCGGGCCCTGGCGCAGCGCCACGACCTGCCCCCCGCCCGCCAGGGCCATGGCCCGACCCTGGCCCGGCTGACCCCGGCCGAACTGCACGGCAGCGGCCTGGGCTACCTGAACGCGGTGCGCGACACCTCGCGGCGCTGGTTCGACCGTTTCACCGACAAGTTGCCCGACAATGCCCTGAACCTGGGCCTGATCGCCGGGGTGCTGCCCCGGGCGCGGGTGCTGCATATCATGCGCCATCCGCTGGACGTGATGCTGTCGATCTACTTCCAGCGCTTCACCTCGGTGCCCTACGGATTCCGCCCCGCCGACATCGCCGCGCATTGGCGCAATTACCGCCGGGCCATGGCCCATTGGCGCCAGGTGCTGCCGCCGGGAATGCTGCTGGAGCTGCGCTACGAGAACCTGGTGCAGGACCGCGACTTCGCCCAGAGCCTGGTGTGGGATCACCTGGGGCTGACCGGGCAGGTCGGCCATGTCCGCGCCGCGCCCGGCGCCGCCGAACAGCGCACCGCCAGCCGCTGGCAGGTGAAACAGCCCGTCTATCAATCCTCGCGCCAGAAGTTCCGCCGCTATGCCCATCACATGGGGGCCTTCATCGACGCCCTGGGCGGCATGGCCGAGATCGACCGCATCGTCGCCCAACAAGAGGCCCGTTGCGCCCTGCGCGCCGCCGCCACCACCGGCTGAGCGGCAGCCCGCCCCGCAATCCTGTCCCGGAACCGCGCACGCCCCGGCGCCCTTGCGGCTGGCGACAAGCTGGCAAAGGGCATGCGGGCCCTACGCCTGCCCCCCAGCCCCGCCCTGGCCAGCGCCATCCCCCCGGCCATCCTCCCGACCGGCCCCCGCCCCGCCGCCAAGCGCGCGGCGCAGCTGGTCCCTGGCCCGGCCATGGGCCTGGCCCAGGATGCGCAGCACCCGGCCGCGATCCGCGCCCATGGCACAGTTGCGGAACTCGGTGATCTTCTCGATCACGGTGATGCCGGTGGCAAGCTCGGAAATCTCGTGCTCCCGCCCCCGTTCCATCAGCCGGGCCACCAGCCGCGCCTCGGCGCGGGTCAGGTGGGGAAAGAACAGGGTCAGCAGCTCTTCGCGGATCGGGGTGGCGCCGGTGCGATAGGCCTCCTGGCGCTGGCGCACATGGCTGCCGCCATGCTTGCGATAGCGCAGCAGCGGATCGGTGATATTGGCGAACCGCGCCCCGGCCACCATGCAATCGTTCCAGAACCGATGCCCCTCTCCCATGCGGACGACACGGAAATTCAGGCTGTGCGCCTGCTGGAAATCGCGGCGCATCATCACCGTGGGGGAATGGATCGCGTTGCCCGCCACCGACAGGAAATGCGCCTTGATCAGCCCGTCCTCCGCCGGCTGGATCACCGGCTTGTCCGGTTGCCCCGCCTCGAAGGTGATGTAGCTGGAGCCCAGCACATGCACCTGCGGATTGGCCTCCAGAAAGGCCAGCTGCCGGGCCAGCCGGTCGGGCATCATGATGTCATCGGCATCGACCAGGGCGACGTAATCACCGCGCGCACGGGCAAACCCCAGGTTCCGCTTGATCGGGGCCTCGCAGACGAAGGGCAGCGCGATCACCTCCAGCCGCGGATCGCCGGTGCCGCGCAGGATCTCCACCGTGCCGTCGGTCGAGGCGGAATCCACCGCCAGGAATTCGAAATCGCCAAAGCTCTGGCCGAGGACCGATTGCACCGTCTCCGCCACGAAGGCGGCGGCATTGTAGGTCGGCATGATGATGGAAATGCGGGGCATGGGTCCTCCTGCGCCGGGCGGTGCGCCGACCATTCCGACTGTGGCGCGAAAAAGCAACGGCCCGGCACGCGGATACCCGCGCAAAAGTTGCGTAACGTCAACAATGCCCCTAGACCCGGATGTGTACAGGACAGGGGACGGGGCCCGTGCAGGTTGTCATTCTTGCCGGCGGGCGTGGTACGCGGATGGCGGAGGAAACCACCGCCCGGCCCAAGCCGATGGCCGAGATCGGCGGCCGCCCGATCCTGTGGCATATCCTCATGCATTACGCCGCCCATGGCTTTGCCGACATCACCGTGGCCACCGGCCATCTGGGCGGGATCATCCACGACTGGATCGCCGGCGGCCCGGCGCGGACGGGCCTGCCCCCGCATCTGCGCCTGCGTGCCCGCGACACCGGGGCCGACACGAACACCGGCGGCCGGCTGCGCGCCCTGGCGCCGGATCTGGACGGCGCGCCCTTCCTGCTGACCTGGGGCGACGGGCTGTCGGATGTGGATCTGCGCGCCCTGGTGGCGTTTCACCACGCCCATGGGCGGCTGGCCACGGTGACCGCCGTGCGCCCCCCGCCCCGCTTCGGCCACCTGGACCTGGAGGGCGACCGCGTCGCCCGCTTCCGCGAGAAGCCGCCCCGCGCCGAGGGCTGGATCAACGGTGCCTTCTTCGTGCTGGACCCTGCCGTGCTGGACCGGGTCGACGGCCCCGACACCCTGTTCGAGGGCAGCCCCCTGCAATCCCTGGCCCGGGACGGAGAGCTGATGGCCTTTCGTCACGAGGGCTTCTGGCGCTGCATGGACACCCCCCGCGACCGGGCCGCGCTGAACCGGATCTGGGACAGCGGGCAGGCGCCCTGGCAGACCTGGCCGGCGGATGCCGCGCCGGTCCCGGCGCCACAGATCCAGGAGGGACCGACATGCATGTCCTCGTGACCGGCCACCGGGGCTATATCGGAACGGTGCTGGTGCCGCGCCTGCGGGCGGCAGGCCACGCGGTGACCGGGCTGGATTGCGACCTCTATCGCGGCTGCGACTTCGCCGGCGCAACAGGCCCCGCCGATCAGCCCGAGGCGCTGCCGCCCCTGCGCCATCTGTCCTGCGACCTGCGCGATCTGACCCCGGCGGATCTGGAGGGGATCGACGCGGTGATCCACCTGGCCGGCCTGTCCAACGATCCGCTGGGCGATCTGGATCCTGCGCTGACCCACCGGATCAACACCCTGGCCACCCTGCGGCTGGGCCGGCTGGCGCGGGCCGCGGGAGTGGCGCGGTTCCTCTTTTCCTCCAGTTGTTCGAATTACGGCGCGGCGGCGAGCGACACCTGGCTG
>NZ_JAAFZC010000006.1 GCF_010614805.1 Pseudooceanicola aestuarii | reverse complement strand
CCCCGCCATGGGACAGGATGATGAACAGCGGGCCGTCATAGCCCGCCTGGTTCAGCCGACCGGTCAGCCGTTCCATGTACAGCTTCACGATCGGGCCGACATAGGCATTCACCACCGTGGTCGACAGCCGTTCGTATTCCTTGATCTGCGGCAGCACCTCGGAAGAGACGGAGACATAGGCATCGGGCATCATCTCGGCCACGATGCGGGCAGCGCGGCGTTCGTGGTCGGGATTGCGGTAGGCATGCAGGAAGCAGATGGCGACCGCCTCGACCCCGGCGGTGCGCAGCACGTCCACCTCGGCCCGCAGGGCGGCTTCGTCCAGCGGGCGGACCACGGTCCCGTCATGGGCGATCCGTTCCGCGACCGGGCGGCGCAGATCGCGCGGTACCAGCGGGGCCGGAGGCGCCATGCGCAGGTTGTAGCGATCCGGCTTGAGCCCTTCGCGCATTTCCAGAATGTCGCGATGCCCCGCCGTGGTCAGCAATCCGGTCTTGCGGCCTTTCCGCTCCAGCAGGGCATTGGTGGCGACGGTGGTGCCATGCACGATCCGGTCGGTCCGCGCCAGCAGTTCGGGCAGGGAAAGGTCAAGCCGGGCGGCCAGGTCGTTCAGACCCGTCAGCACCCCGATCGATTGATCTTCGGGGGTGGAGGGGGATTTGCAGATGGTGGTCCGGCCCGCGTCGCTCATCGCCACGAAATCGGTGAAGGTGCCGCCGACATCGATGCCGATCTTGTAGGTTGTGGTCATGTCGCTCTCCTTGCTCCGGGCGTCGTCCGGAACCTGTATTCGGTCTGGATGGGGACGGGTCAGAGCAGGCCAAGCGCCGCGTCGCGCGCGCTGGCCTTCGGGTTGCGCTGATCGGCCGGGCCCCAGCCGCCGCCGCCGGCTGACCGGATGCGGAACAGGGTGTCCTGCGTGATGGCGATGCCGAACTGCTTGGTCCGCAGGGCGGTTTCCCCTTCGGGGGTCTGCATCCGGTAATCGTGCGGTTTGCCGTCCTGTCCGCCCGCGATGCCCGCCGATCCGTGGCGCACCCCCTCGCCCGCCGTGTGGGCATAGGCGGGCACCTCGACGCGCAGGTCCATCGAACTGCCCAGACCGCCCCGGAACTGGCCGCCGCCGCCCGATCCGGGCCGGAATTCATGGGTCTCGAAGAACAGCGGGAACCGCGCCTCGCTGACTTCGACAGAGCCGAACTTGATCCCGCCGACGGAGTGCCATTCCCCGGCCCCCGACCAGCCATCACCCGCCGAGGAGGCCCCACCGCCGGGCCGGGCATGGAACAGATGCCAGACAAAGGGGCGCCCGTTGCGCGGATTCTGCCCCGTGATCGACATCCGGAACCGCCGCGACCACCCGGCCGCGCACCGCTCCGGGCAGGCGGATTGCAGCGCGCGGGTGATCGCCTCCACGATCTCGTTGGCGGGGTGGGTCGTCGACATGGTGACGGGGGCCCCTTCAAGCGGGTTCACGATGGTGCCGGGCTTCAGCTTCACATCGAGGATGCGGAACACCCCGTCATTCTTGGGAATCTCCGCATCGATCAGGTAGGCGAAGGCCATCGCCACCGCCGCCTGGGTGTTCGCAAAGGGCGAATTCACGAAGCTGTCGGACTGGGCATCCGATCCGGTCAGGTCAACCTCGAGATCACTGCCCCGGATGGTCACGCGGGCCCGGATCGCCACATCCTGCCGGCCGCGTCCGTCGTCATCCAGATAGGCCACGCCGTCGTAGCTGCCGTCGGGCCAGTCCTGCACGATGGCCCGGGTGCGCCGTTCCGCGGCGTCGAGGAAAAAGCCCACGGCGGCGGTGACCGTCTCGGGGCTGTATTCGGCATAGAGCCGATCCAGACTGCGCTGCCCCATCCGGGCCGCCCCGATCATCGCGCTCAGATCGCCCCGGAATTCGCGCGGAAAGCGCACGTTCAGCAGGATCATGTCGATGACGTCATCGCGCATCCGTCCGGCCTCGGCCAGTTTCATGGGGGGCAGGCGCAGCCCTTCCTGCCAGATTTCGCTGGCCTCGGGGTTGTAGGCGCCATGGGTTGCGCCGCCGATATCGCCCATATGTGCCCTGACCACCGCCCAGAGGCGCCGCTCCCCGCCTGCGAACACCGGGACAAAGACAGTGACATCGGGCAGGTGGCTGCCGCCGGTATAAGGATCGTTCAGCACGATCACGTCTCCCGGCGCGATATCGTCGCCAAATCGGTCCTCCACCGCGCGCACCGCCCAGGGCAGGGCACCGACGTGGACAGGGATATGATCGGCCTGGCTTATCAAGCGGCAATGCCGGTCAACCAGCCCGATGGAGAAATCGCGGCTGGCGTTGAGGATCTGGCTATAGGCCGTGCGCAGCATCGCCTCGCCCATCTCCGCGACCAGAGAACTCATGCGGTTCTGGATAACCGCATAGGAAATGGGGTCTATACGGGGGGGTTCGCGGGCGGGCGCGGGGTCTGGCACGATGGCTCTCCTGTCGTCTTCTGCCCGTATCGGGCCCAAAACGGAGGCGCGACGCCAATATGAAGTTCCTACGATATTATAATGAAATTTGTATAAATACGCGTTTTCAGCAACTTACCCTTCGCGGATGTGGATTTTCTCCACGACATCAAGCAGCTCTCCGATGAACGGTGCGTAGTTATCGGGCATCCAGACCGCGTAAAGTTCCACCGGGGGGCTGTAATCCATGATCGGACGGTAGACCACGTCCGGGATCTGCATGCGCTGTGCAGAACGCGGCACGAGGGCACAGCCGAAGCCTCCACCGACGAGGCAGAGCATGGTGCTCATCTGCGAGGCGTCCTGAATGGTCGTGGGAACATAGCCGGCCGACCGGCAGACATGCAGCATGAGATCCCGAAACCCCGGCGCCTCCTCCCGCGAGAAGATCACCAGGGATGTGCCGCTGAGTTCCGCCAGGCGCACACTCTCCCGGCGGGCAAGGGGGTGATCGGCGGAGAGGGCGACATAGAACGGATCGGTGTGTACCAGGCGGATGCTCATCCGCTCATCCTCGACCGGGGGGCGTACAAAGCCGATATGGATGTCCCCGCGTTCAAGCGCGCTCAATTGATCGGGCGAGGCCAATTCGCGCAACGACACCTGGACGTTCGGACGGCGACGGCCAAAGGCCTGAAGCACCGGAACCGCGAATTCCAGGGCCGCCGTGCCCGTCACGCCGATGATGAGGCGCCCGCCGTCCTTTGACCCCTCCTGCCGCGTCAGCTTTTCCGCGCGCGTCACCTTGGCCAGGATCTCGCGCCCTTCGTGCAGCAACGCCATGCCTGCGGGGGTCAGTCCGATCGGACGCGTCGATCTGTCCAGAAGCTCCACCTGAAGTTGCGCCTCCAATTGCTTGATCTGCTGGGACAGGGCGGGTTGGGCGATATGCAGCATCTCGGCGGCCTGGCCGAAATGGCGTCTCTCGGCGAGGGTCACGAAATATCTGATCTGGCGAACATCCATTCGCGAAGTATGTCCACAGCGCCCGGAACCTCAAGCGCGATGACCATGCCCCCGTGACCCAGCGAACGGGTCGGGAAACGCGTTTACCTTAGCCCGGCGGGTCATGTCCTGCTGGAGCGCGCCCGCGAAATCCTGGCCCTGAACGACGCCGGGATCGAGGCGGCGCGGCGCACCGCGAAGGGCATGATCCGTGAAGTCCGGGTCGGGTATATGCCGCTGGCGCTGCTGATCGGGGGGATCGCGCCGGCGTTCCAGGCCTTCCGCCGGACCCTGCCGCATTACGAGGTGCGCCTGTTGTCCACGCCCAGGAACGCCGCCCGCCTGCGGGCCTCCATCGAGCAACTTGATGCCGGAACGGGCGAAGAGCGTGAGCTGATCGAGTGAAGTTGGTGTTCTCCGTTCAGGCCTGGAAAGTTTACCAGCATTGGGTAGAGACGAACGACAAGGTGAAGGAGCGGATCAACGACCTGATCCGCCAATGCAAACGGACCCCGTTCAAGGGTACCGGCAAGCCGGAGCCGCTGAAAGGCGATCTGACCGGCTGGTGGTCGCGACGGAACTCCCGCGAGGACCGTATGGTCTACCGGATCAGTGGAAGCCCCCCCAATCAAAGCCTGGAGATCGCGCAGCTGCGGTTCCATTATTGAGGGACGGGGCGCGGGTTGGCCAGGCGATCGGCCCTGTTGCGCGTCCACGGCGCCGGGCTGGCGCCGGAGACCGGGTCAGATGACGGCCCCGCCGTCGGCGACCAGGCCGGAAACCTCCGCGTCCGACAGCCCGGCCTTGCCCAGGATTTCGGCGCTGTGCTGGCCGACCTCCGGGCTGGCCTCCGACAGGCGCGGCGCGCCCGGCACCAAGGGCAGGGGCACCTGACCCACCACCGGGTGGTCGACCCAGTCGCAGGCGCCGATTTCGGCGACATGCGGATCGGCGAAATAATCGGCGTAGCTGTTCACCACCGAGTTCATCACGTCGGCTTCCGTCAACCGCGCGGCCCAATCGCGCGAATCCCGCGTGGCAAAAGCCGCGATCAGAAGCGCGTTCAACTCGTTCTCATGCTCCAACCGGTCGAGCGAGCTGCGGAACCGCGGCTGCCTTGGCAGGTCGTCACGACCCAGGGTGCGGCCCCATTCACCGGCCAGGGGTTCGACCTTGATGACCTCGGCGCCGTGCATGGCCATCAGCTGCGTGGCATGCGGCCCGGCGACACCGGCGGTGAAGTCCAGAACCCTCATCCCCGAGAAGGCGCCTTGCAAGTCAGTCATCCGCGATGCCCCCCTTGCGGCGGGTCAGCCCCAGCCCTGTCACCGTCGCCGCGCCGAAGACGGCAAGGCAGCCGAGGTAAGGCAGGAAGTGGCGGAAGTGCAAGCCCATCCAGGCCGGTACGACCACAATCGCCAGCACCGCCAGGCAGATGCTCCCGGCCGCGGCGCAGGCCATGACGATGGGAATGGTCGCCCGGATCCCCGTTTCGAACCCGGCGCCGTGAAGATGCCCGGACCGTGTGCGGATCGAGGCAGAGCCCCGCGGAACGACAAATCTCCGCCGGCATGTCTGCGGGCGGAGATCCGTTCAGGTGGGGTAGACTTCGATGCGTTCAATAAAGATCGCCGAACAATTCCCAGCGTTCTCCGTTGAATTTCATCAACTGCATGTTCTCGATCACACCGTAATCCTCGGGACTGGTGTTCACGGCGATGCCGGGCAGGAGCATGGGGGGCACGTAATCCTTGAGGTTGGCAGCCTGCCGGATCACGTTCTCACGGCTCAGGTCGTCGCCCGCTTGCTCCAGCACCTGCACCAATGTGTTCGCTGCGGCATAGCCGTAGGCCGTCAGGATGCTGTTCTTGTCCCCATCGGGGAAATATTGGTCCATGAAGGCGGTCCATTCCTTCATGTCGGGGGCGTCTGCCCAGGTCGGGTCGGTCGGGTCCTTGATATAGGCTGCGGAAATGATGCCTTTCGACGCCTCGACCCCGGCGGGGCTCATCACCGCACCCACGGAATTCGCCACGCTGTTGAGGAGTTGCACGGGCGTCCAGTCGATTTCATGCGCCTTGCGAATGGCCTGTGCCGCCGCCTTGTTGGTGGCGATGTTGACGAAGACCGTCGCGCCCGAGCTTTTGAGCGACACGACCTGCGAATCCACCGTCGGGTCGGATGTCTCGTAGGATGCTGTGGCGACGATCATGTCATCGGCCTTGTCCCCCAGGCCTATACGCAGCCCTTCGAGAACCTCGCGGCCGTAATCGTCGTTCTGGTACAGCACGGCGACCGTGGCGTCGGGATGCTCTTGCAGGATGTAGCGCCCGTAGATGGTGCCCTCCCCTTCGAGTGTGGGGTTCCAGCCGAAGGTCCAGGGATAATCCTCGGGGTTGGTAAAGGTCTTCGCCCCGCTGGAGGCGAACAGGTGCGGCACTTCGCGCCCGTTCAGATACTTGTGGATGGCCGTGTTGGCGGGCGTGCCCAGGGTCTGGAACACGGCCAGAACCTCGTCACGTTCCACCAGCTGGCGCGTGCGCTCCACCGTCTTTGGGGGGCTGTAGGCATCGTCATAGGACATGAAGACGATCTTGCGACCGTTGATCCCGCCCTCGGCGTTGATCTTGTCGAAATATGCCTGCTCCGTCTTGGCAATCGTGCCATAGGCAGAGGCGGGGCCGCTGTAGGCGGTGGTGTTGCCGATGCGGATTTCCGTATCGGTCACCCCCGGCATGTCCGCGGCCATCAGGGGTTGCGTGGCAAGAAACGCAAAGGCCCCGATGATGGTGGCCTTGACCGCCGACCGTGCCGACGAAGTTCGTGATGTCATGACTTCTCTCCCCAGAAGCTTTGCAAGATAACCAAGAGGTCACGCCCGCGGCAATGCGGGCACCTTGACCAACCCGGTCAGCACGTACCCGGAATTAGCGGTTGGCTATTCCTCCCTCACGTGGAAGTTTAGTCGGGTTGTCTTGCACCGGGCTAGGTGACCTCAACTGATAGTGGCCATCATTCGATGTGATGGCCCCCGCCGAAGTCACGGAAGGGGCGTATCGTATGGATTTGAAACAGCTATCGTATTTCATGCTCATCCACGAACACGGCAGCATCAGCAAGGCCGCCGCTGCGGCAGGTGTCGTGCAACCCGCGCTGAGCTCGCAGATCAGAAAGCTGGAGGCCGAGTTCGGTGTTCCGCTTTTCGTGCGAACGCATCGCGGTGTGGTGCCCACGCCGGCAGGTGACAGGATCTACCAGCTTGCCGTGTCCATCACCGCCAACATCGCTGACGCCAAGCAGGAGCTTTCGGCCCTGGTGGAGGCGGACAAGGTCGGTGGCCGGATCAAGGTCGGCTTTCCACCGTCGCTTGCGCGGGGGATATTCAGCCCCCTGATGACCAATTTCACCAGGGATTTCCCGAACGTGCAGGTCACCATGATGGAGGCCTTCAGCGGCACCCTGACGGAATGGGTGATTGACGGGCGTATTGATTTCGCCATCGGGGCGGTGCCGGTGGACGTCGCTGGACTGCGCCAGCGCAAGATCCATACCGACAACATCGTCCTGATCTCGGGCCAACCCATCGCCGGTGGCCAGCTAGAGCCGTGCCGGCTGGACAATATCCCCGGTCTCAAGTTGATCCTGCCGTCGCAGGCGCACAGTTTCGGCACGGTGGTTCGGCAATATCTCGAAGAGGGCAAGATCGTTGCCGACGCCACAGTGGAGGTGGACGGGACTTCGGGGGGGATCGCGTTGGCACGCTCCACCGACTGGGCCGGTCTTTGCCCGTTCTGCGCCGTGCATGGGGAACTGGAGCGCAACCAGATCTACGTCAACCCGATCGTGGCGCCCGAACTGAAGTGGGATCTCTACCTGCTGTATGACCAGAAACGCCCCCTGACCGCCGCGGCCCACCGGTTCATTTCCCTGGTGGAACGCGAACTCGCCCAGTTGAAGAAGACATGGACCGAGCTGAGCCAGGCCACGGCGATCGCCTAGCCTGGCCTGCCCGCCCATCGGGGTCGACCGGCGGTGCTACCCTGCGCGCTTCCCTCCGCCAAGCCGGGTGTAGAGCCAGGCGGCGATCTGCTGGGCGCCGTTTGGCAGCACGAAGATCACCAGCAGCAACAGCGCGCCGAAGACGGCTCCGGACAGGCCCTGCGAAATGCCGTCTGCGATGTTGGGGACAAAGATGACGAAGGCCGCACCGACCAGTGATCCCGGCAACCAGCCGATCCCGCCCACGATCATCCCGACGAATAGCAGGATCGCCAGTTGGAAAGTGAAGCTGTCCACGGCCACGAACTGCACGGCAATCGCGCTGAGCGCCCCGGCGATGCTGGCAATCGCTGCGCTGAGCCCGAAGATCAGCGTCTTGTAAAGCGCGACATTCACACCCATGGCTGATGCCGCGATCGGATTGTCGCGCAGCGCCAGGCAAGCGCGCCCGGTCCGCGAATTCAGCAGAGAAGAGCCGAACAGGAAGACCAGCACGCCGACCCCCAACGTCAGATAATAAAGCCACGCGTCATCGGAAATCGGCAGGCCCATGGGCGCAGAAGGCTTGTCGACGAACAGGCCCTGCACACCGCCGGTCCATTGCTCGAATACGTGCAGTTTGATGATCGGGGGAGTGGCCACCGCCAGGGCAAAGGTCGCCATGGCCAGGTAGACCCCCGTCAGCCGCAACGCCGGAAACCCGAAAAGGAAACCCGCGCCGAACCCGATCAGCGCCGCAACGGGCAGGGTCAGAACATAGTGGATGCTGGTCTGATCCAGCAAGATCGCCGCCGTATAGGCCCCCACCGCGTAGAAGGCGCTGTGGCCCAGGGAGACCTGGCCGCTTGTGCCTGTCAGCAGGTTCAACCCCAGTATCGCGATGGCGTAGATCAGCCAGAGCGTCATCTGAAACACGAAGAAGTTCTTCACGAATGCAGGGGCGAGCAGCAGCACCAGCAGCACTGCGCCCAACAGGTACAGGGTGATGCGCCGCCCGGGGCCTGCATGGGATGTTCCGGGGTCGGAAGGCGCGGCGGTGCTGGAGGTGTTGCCTGTAACCATGTGTCAGACCCTTTGCGTAATCTTGCGGCCGAACAGGCCATTCGGTTTGAACGAGAGCACGGCGGTGATCACGGCCAGCGCCAGGGGCAGCTTGATCTCGTGACCGACGCCGGGGATGTAAGTGCCGACGAGATTCTCGAAGACCCCGACCAGAAAACCCCCGGCGACCGCGCCTGCCGGGCTGCCCAGCCCGCCCAGAACCGCCGCAGCAAAACCGTAGAGCAGGATCCCGGCCATCATGTTCGGCTCCAGGAAGACCACGGGTGCGATCAACATTCCCGCGACGGCGCCGATCGCACTGGCCATGCCCCAGCCCAGGGACACCATCCGCCCGGTTCTGATCCCGACCAGCCGCGCGGATTCAGGCAGCGTCGCGGCGGCCCGCATGGCCAGCCCGACCCGCGTGAACTGGAAGAAGAGGTAGAGGATGAACAGCAGCACCATGGAAATGCCGATCATCGCTGCCTGGTGGGTGGAAATCAGGCTGCTGCCGAGGAAGGGGGAGGTGCCGAAAGGGTAGGGGAAGGGTTTGATCGTGAAGTCCCAGACAAGGCCGGCCACGCTGTTGAGGATCATGAACAACGCCACGAATCCGGCCAGGTGGGTCAACACCGGGGCCTTGGCAAGCGGCCGGAACAGCACCCGGTCGATGGCCACGCCGCCGCAGAACGCCATGATGATCGTCAGGAAGAAGGCGGGCCAGTACGGCACGCCCCAGGCCATCAATTGCCAGGCGAAGAAGGTCGAGAACATCGCCATTTCGCCCTGCGCGATATTGAGATGGTCGATGGTCTTGTAGATCATGACCAACGCCAGGGCGATGCAGGCATAGATGGCGCCGGTTGCCAGTCCGGACAGGATCTGGCCGATAAGAAGTTCCATTCCGTCGCCCCCTTAATAGCCGAGATAGGATTTACGCACTTCGTCATCCTGCGCGATTTCATCCGCCGGACCCGACATCGCGATCTCGCCGCTGGCGATCACGTAGGCCTTTGTCGCGATCTTCAGCGCCAATTGCGCGTTCTGTTCGACGACCAGGATGCTGACCCCGTCATCGCGATTGACCTGTTCGAGGATCTCGAACAATTCCTGCACCACCAGCGGCGCCAACCCGAAGGAGGGTTCGTCCAGCAGCATGAGCCCGGGCCGCAACATCAGGGCACGGGCGACCGCAAGCATCTGCTGCTCTCCGCCGGACAGCGTTCCGGCCTGTTGCGACCGACGCCGTTTGAGGATCGGGAACCGGATGAACATCTTGTCGATGTCCTCTTCGATGGCGCGATGGTCCTTGCGGGTCATGGCGCCCAGTCGCAGGTTTTCATCGACTGTCAGCGGGGTGAAGGTGCCGCGCCCCTGGGGCACGTGGGCCACGCCCATCTCGACAATGCGCTCGGTGCTGCGTCCCGATATCCGCTGACCGTCCAGGCTGATCGTGCCGGTGGTGCGGATCATGTTGCAGATCGCGCGCAGGGTTGTCGTCTTGCCTGCGCCATTCGCACCAAGCAACGTCGTGATCGTCCCTCGTTCCATCGACAGGGACAGCCCGTGCAGGGCCTGAACCTGCCCGTAGAAGGCATTCAGGTTTTCGATTTCCAGAAACGCGCTCATGTGTCCCCGCCCCCCAGGTACGCTTCGATGACCCGTGGATGGGCCTGTATCTCTGCCGGCGTGCCTTCGGCCAGTTTCCTGCCGAAATTCAACGCGACCACGTGATCCGCGATCGACATCACCAGGCCCATGTGGTGTTCGACCAGCAGGATGGATGTCCTGAACTCGGTGCGGACGCGCTTCATCAGGTCGCCCAGGACGAAGACTTCCTCCTGGTTCAGCCCACCCGCCGGTTCATCCATCAGCAGGATCCGGGGTTTCGCGGCCAGGGCCCGCGCCAGTTCCACCCGCTTCTGGGTGCCGAACGGCAGATTGGCGGCGGTGACATCCAGCACGTCGGCGATCTCCAGCAATTCCGCGATTTCGGTCGTCGCGGCCCGGATCTGCGCCTCGGTCCGGCGGGAGGTGGGCAGGCGCAGGGCATCGCTGATCACGTTGCCCCGCGTCAGCGCGTGCATTCCGACGCTGATATTGTCGCGTACGGTCAGATCGGCAAACAGCGCGACATTCTGAAACGTGCGCCCGATGCCGACCTTGGCAATCTGGTGCGCCGGCCGGTTCAGGATCGACTTGCCGTCCAGCACGATATCGCCCTGCGTCGGGTGGTACAGCCGGCTGAGGCAATTGAAGAGCGTGGTCTTGCCCGCGCCATTGGGCCCGATAAGGCCGAGGATCTCATCCTGCGCAATTCCGAACGACACGCCATCCAGGGCAACGATACCGCTGAATTCGACATGCACGTCCCGGACATCCAGGATTGTTTCGCTTCTGTGGGTCATGTTGGTTTGTCTTCCCGGGTTCTGCGCGGTCACGGTTCAATGCAAGAAAGAGCCGCCGTCGACAACGAGGGTCTGGCCGGTGATGAAATCGCTGCTGCGCGAACACAGGAACAGGATCGCACCGGCCAGGTCTTCGGGCACCTGTTCGCGCGGGATCGACCGACCGTCGATCTGGGCAGACATCACCGCATCGGTGCCCATGGTGGCGTGGTCGCGCATCTGCTCGGTCATCACCAGCCCGGGCGATACGCAGTTCACCCGGATGCCATGCGGTCCCAATTCCCGCGCAAGGGAGCGGGTCATGCCGACGACTGCCCCCTTGGAGGCGACGTAATGCGGCAATCCCGCCATACCTTTCAGGAACGTGCCGGACCCCATGTTCACGATCTTGCCGTATCCTGCCCGGCGCATGATTGGCGTGACCGCCTTGGTGCATTCGAACACGCCGCGCACGTTCACGTCGAACACCCGCGTCCATTCCTCGCTCGAGATCGCTTCGATCGGCTTGAAATCCAGAGCACTGGCAAGAGCTGCGTTGTTGATCAGGATGTCGGGGTCTCCGAAGGTCCGGCAACAATGATCCACCATGGCGGCGACCTGCGCAGGGTAGGTCACATCGGTCCGGACAGCGGTCACCTGTCCCCCGGCACGGCGGATGGTTTCGACCGCGGCATCGCAGGGGGCGATATCCGCCAGGACGACGCGCGCGCCTTCGGCCGCCAGATGTGCGGCTGTTTCCGGACCGATCCCCTGTGCCCCGCCAGTGACGATGGCGATCGCATTTTCAAGTTTTCCCACGTTCTCTCATGCTCGCTATTATTGGAATTCGGGGTTCAGCCGCAGGCATTGCAACCACCGTCAATGGGTATGACCGCGCCGGTGATGTAGCTGGACGCCGCAGAGGCAAGCAGCATTGTCACCCCCTTGATTTCCTCCGGCTCGCCGATCCGGCCCAGGGGAACCCGCCCGGCAAAGGCCTCCTCCACCGTCCCGTCGTGCATTCGGCCATTGCCGATATTCGTTCGGATCGGACCGGGCGCAATGGCATTGATCAGGACATTGTCCCGGGACAGCTCGATCGCGGCTTGCCGGACCAGGTTCGCCGTCGCCGCCTTGGTCGCGGCATAGGCATAGCCGACCATGGTCTCACCACGCAGCCCGGCAACGGAGGAGGTCACGATGATGCGGCCGGATTTCTGCGGCCGCATGTAGCTGGCCGCCATCTGGATCGTGTTGAACACGCTGGTCAGGTTCAGTTCCACGATGCCCGTCCATTCCTGCGGTGACACGGCCGCCAACGCGCCAGCCGGATTCAGGGGGCCGGCACCGGCGCCCTTGCCGGCATTGGCGCAAACGATGTCCATCCGCCCCTGCCAGCCGTAGGCCCGGGCCATGGCCTCCGTCAGTTGTGCTGCATCCGCGACATCCGCCACCACGCCTTGAGCGCGTCCGGGACTGCCGTCCAGAGCCTGGGCCAGCGCAAGGACGCTGCGATCCAGATCGACAAGCGTCACATTGGCCCCGTTTGCCAACAGCACCTCTGCCATCGCGCGGCCGATGCCGTTGGCGGCGCCGGTCACGATGGCGTTCTGACCCTGGATGTCGAACAGGCCGGCGGCATTCATCATGTGTCCCTCTCTCTCCCACATCGTCCGGTTGGCCCGGCAATGCTCCCCTTGGTGTCGGGCACCCTAACTGCCCTGCGGCGCGGCGGTAGGCGTTGCGGTTTTATGACGGGTATCACCGAAATGTTTTAACCGAAGAGAGAGGGCATCAATTTTCAAGATGGGCGTTATTGCCCCGAGATTTGTTCCGACACGTTGGAAATGTTCTTACGAACTGGGGGGCAAGCAGTACTCACGCAGGGGATAAACATGAAGAATCTGGCGTCCACAGCCCTTCTGGACGAAACGGCCCTCCGGTCGGCTTTGTCGGAAGCCGAGATTTTGACAACCTTGCTCGTGACGACGCATCTCGGTGGCAAGACGGATCTTCTGGAGAAGGCGGCGCCCCATATCCAGGGGGCGTGGGACTACATGCAGACCCTGCCCGACGACCTGCGCGCCGAGATCATCGACCGGCTGGTCGCGACGCTCGGGGATCTGGAGCGCACCGGGGATTTCCCGCCGCGCGAACCCGCGCCCGCGCTGATGCAGCAGATGATGGACCTTGCCACGGGCCAGAAGGTTCCGGAGGAATATCAGCCCCTTGTGGTTGAAGAACTGGGACTGGCCACCGAGGATACACGCCGCCTGCGCTGGCGAAAGACGCCGACCGCACAGCAGCTGGAGGCCCACAAGGTGACGATCATCGGGGCCGGGTTGTCTGGCATCTGCGCCGCCGTCCGCTTGCAAGAGGCGGGCATTCCCTACACGATCTTCGAGAAAAACGACGACATTGGCGGCACCTGGCTGGAAAACGACTACCCGGATTGCGGGGTCGATACCGCCAACCACATCTATTCCTATTCGTTCAAGCCCAAGGCGGACTGGTCGCGCTATTTCTCCAAGCGCGACGAGATCCTGGACTACATCCTTGAAACGGTCCGCGACTATGGCATCCGTGATCACATCCGGTTCGGGGTGGAGGTCACGTCGATGACCTGGAATGACACCAATGCCCGTTGGAACACGCGCCTGCGCCACAAGGACGGGACAACGGCCACCCATGAAAGCCGGTCGGTCATCACGGCGGTCGGTATTCTGAACCGGCCGGCGATGCCCGATATCGCTGGGCTGAAGGATTTCCGGGGGGCGGCGTTCCACACCGCGGAATGGGACCACGACATCCAACTTGCGGGCAAGCGCGTGGCGATGATCGGCACCGGGGCCAGCGGAATGCAGGCCGGGCCGGCCATCGCGGGAGAGGTCGAACATCTGACCGTTTTCCAACGCTCGCCGCATTGGGCCGGGTACAATCCGCTGTATCACAAGACGGTTTCCGATGGGCAGATGTGGGCGCTGGCCAATGTCCCGCTGTTTGCCGAATGGCAGCGGTTCCTGATGTTCTGGGCCTCCTCCGACGGGTTTCATGGCACGCTCAAGGTCGATCCGGACTGGACGCAGCCTGACCTCTCCCTGAACCGCGAAAACCACGCGATGCGGGAAATGCTGGTCGGCTATATCAAGGATCAGTTGAACGGCGATGAAGAGCTGATCCGCAAATGCGTGCCCGGCTATCCGCCCTATGGCAAACGGATGCTGCGCGACAACAACTGGTACAAGACGATGCTGCGCCCGAATGTCGATCTGATCGACACGCCGATCAGCCGCGTGCGGCCAGAGGGGGTCGAAACCTCCGACGGCGTGACCCATCCCGCCGATGTCCTGATCCTTGCCACCGGGTTCAACGCCACGCGGGTCCTGTGGCCGCTGGAGATCACCGGGCGGGGGGGGCGTCTGCTTTCCGATCAATGGGCGGGCGAAGACCCGCGCGCCTATCTTGGCATATCCGCGCCGAATTTCCCGAACCTGTTCATGACGCTGGGGCCGAATACCGGGCTGGCGCACGGGGGGAGCGCGATCTTCCATATCGAATGCCAGATCAAGTACATTCTACAGGCGATGCGGGACATGATCGAACGTGATCAGATCGCGATCGAGGTCCGGCAGGATGTCCATGACGCTTATAATGATCGTGTCGACGAAGCCTGCAAGAACATGGTCTGGTCCCATCCCGGCGTGAACAGCTGGTACAAGAACGACAAGAACAGGGTGACGATCACATCGCCCTGGCGCCTGGTCGATTACTGGGCGCTGACGCGCGATTTCGATCCGGCCGATTACACGTTCACCCCCATCCCGACCCCTGCGACCCCCAAGCGCGTGAAGGAGCAGCAACAATGATCGAGAACGCGGAATACAAGGTAGATGTCGACGGGACCGAATTGCGGATGCAACGTGGCGGCCAGGGCACGCAGGTGTTGTTTCTGCACGGTGCCGCCGGGCACCAGGGATGGCTGCCGTTCGTCGATGCGCTGGCCCGGACCCATGATGTGATGGCGACCGAACACCCCGGTTTCGGGCTTTCGGATGCTGCGGTCTGGGCGGATTCCATGGCCAAGCTCGCGGATTTCTACGTCGCCTTCCTGCGCCGCGACGACATCGGACCGGTCCACCTGATCGGCAGTTCGCTGGGCGGCTGGCTGGCGGCCGAGATCGCGATTCGCGACGAGAGCTTGCTGCGCTCGCTCACCCTCATCAGCCCGGCCGGTATTCAGACCCCTGAGCTGAGGCTGCCCGACATGCTGGCCATGACCTACGAAGAGCTGATGCGCGCGGTCTTTGCCTCCTCCGCGATTGCCGACATGGTGCTGTCCCAGCCGCTCAGCCCGCAGCAAGCCGATATGCGCAATCGCAACGGCACGGCCGTCGCGCGACTCGGGGGGGAGGGGTTCCACAACCCCGAGTTTCCGGGCAAGCTTTCGGCGATCACCGTGCCGACGACTCTCATCTGGGGCGATACCGACCGTATCGTGCCCACCGGCTACGGCCCGATCTGGAAGACCGCCATCCCCCAAGCGGCGTTCCACGTGCTGGGCCAATGCGGGCATCTGCCACATGTCGAATGCCAGGCCGCCGTCATGGATATCCTGGCCACGCGGCTGAACGACTGACCTGACCGCAGTTTCGAGCCGAATGACCCACCCCATGCCTGGGGTGGGCTGCAAAACAGGCGTGCGGCGCCTTGCAGGCCGAAATCCGGGCACTGCTGCGGCATCCGGGCCACATGGAAAGATCCTTGCGCGCGCATCTCCAGATCGTCGAAGCCATCAGGGTCCGCGACCTCGACAGGGCGCAGACACTGCTGGCCTGCCAAATCGACCGCAAGGGAGGTTCGTATTGGAACACCGCCACGAAGGCAGGGCCATGGGACGCAGGACCCCACCGCCAGGGCCGCAGGTCAGGTATAGAAGGCGGGAGGGACGTGGCGATAGGGCAGCAGCGACATGTCGGCGGGGGCCACGCCGGGGCAATCGACCTCCTGGATCGGGCCGCAAATCTTTTCGAACCCGGCGCGGAAGTGGTTCTTGGCCTTGATCCCGAACAGGGCAAATTCGGCCAGGTCCACACCGTGCAGGTCGCACCAGGCCGGGTCATTGGCGCTTTGGCAGGTTTCGCTGATCACCACCGTCATGTGGCCGATCCGCAGCACCGCGGTGCGCCCCATGTCGATCTCGCGCCCGTATTCGAACGGGCCGCGATTGCGGAACCGCCCGTCGGTCACATGCGCCACCGTGCCGGAGAAGGGCACCGGGTCGCCGAATTCAGGCGCGATCCGTCCGCCCAGCGTGCCGTCGATTGGCGCGCCTGTGCCCAGATCATGGGCGCGGGCGACCAGATCCGGATCGTAGAAGAAGCAGAACAGCATCGGCAGATCCGATTTCACCGCCAGCATTTCACGGAACAGCGCCGTGGTGTCGCCGATGCCGCCTGAAAGAGGGTTGTCCGCCGCATCCACCAGAGTGACGGGCCAGCGGGCCCCGGCCTGCGCCCGGTCCAGCGCCTGCGGTACCGCGTCTTGTGCCGAGGGGAGGGAGACGTGGAACTCCGCGCGCCGGTCCATGTAGGCCGTCGCCAGCCGATCCACAACGGGCCCCGGATCCTGATGGGGCCAATACGAGACGCAGAGCGCGGCACGGGTGTTGGGCGTATCGGCATAGGTGAACCCGCCGAAGAAGCTGACATCGGCCAGACCTTCCGCGTCCCGCGAGGCCCGGCCCAGATCCACCAGCTCCGCCATTGGCCCGGCGGCTGTGGCCATGCCATGTGACAGCGGTGCGAAATCCAGCTGCCGCAAGGCGATGGCGGGCCGGACATCGCGCACGAAGGCGCGCTCCATCATGTCCAGCACCCGGCGGGCGGCCGCATCCATATCGACATGCGGATAGGTGTGGTAGCCCGACATGACATCCGCGGCATCGGTCAGCGACGGGTCGAGACAGGCGTGCATGTCAAAACTGACCCCCAGAAGCGGCTTTGGGCCGATGACGTCACGCACCGCGCGGAGCAGGGAATATTCCGGTGACAGGTCGCTTTCGGTGATCATGGCACCGTGCAGCGACAGGTAGACACCATCCCAATCCTGCCCGGCAAGTCCGGTCAGGATCTCGTCGCGGATCGTGGCGAAGGCTGTGTCCTGCACCGGTCCCAGGGGTGGCGCCGAGGTGCAGCGCAACACCGTGACCTCCCAATGCGGGTGTTCGCTCAGGAAGGCTGCCAGCCCGCCCAGTTCGGTCGCCGTGTCGCGCGCCGCGGCCAGCGCCTCGGCGCCCTTGCACCATTCCCTGCGCTGGAAATCCTCCAGCGCCGTCGCGACGGGGTTGAAGGAATTGGCCTCGTGCCACAGACGGGCAACAGCGATGCGGCGGGGTTCGGTCATTGGAGCCTGCTTTCAGATTTGGCGGCGCGGGATCGTATTGGCATAGATGTCGAGCTTTCCCAGGTGCTGGTCCGCCTCTTGCAATGCCTTCAGCGAGGCGTCGCGATCCCGCGCGGCAAGTAGTCCGCACAGCACTTCGGACACGGCCAGTGCCGGGGTCAGCGTGTGGAAGAACGTGCGGCTTTCGGTAGAGCAGAGGATCACCTGGTCCGAAATCGCGATCAGGGGAGAGACCTCGCTGTCGGTGACGGCAACGACCGACAGGCCCATGTCGCGGGCAAGTGCCGACAATTCCAGAGATTGCACCGCATAGGGGCTGATGGAAATGACCAGCAACACGTCCTGGGGGCCCGCGCGCAGCAACCCGTCGGCGCCCGTACCTGCGGGACCGTCCAGATGTACCGTGCGGTCGCCCAGCAGGGTCATGACGTAGTGAAAATGCCAGGCCACCGAATGGCAGGAGCGCAGCCCCAGAACGTAGACGCGCCGGGCCTGCGCCAGCAGATCGGCCGCTGTTTCCAGCCGGGACAGCGCCTCCGGCTCGCTCAGACGGGCGATCTGCGCGGACAAGCCTTGCAGCATGTCGTGGGCCAACCCGCTGCCGGCCTTGCCATTTTCGCCGTCGCGTTCCCGGGCGCGGGCGGCAAAGCCATCGGCCCGCAAGCGCAACGCCTCGGAGAAATGGGCGCGGATGTCATCGTATCCCGAGAGATCCAGGAACTTCGCCAGCCGCGTCATCGTTGCCGGTTGCACCTCCGCATTGCGCGCCAGTTCCCGCATCGAGATCAACGCCACTTCCTGCGTGTTTTCCAGGATATAGCGCGCGGCCTGTTGCAGCTGCGGCGACATCGCGTCGAAACGGGCGACGATCCGGTCCCGCAGGGTTTCCTCATGAAACACTTGTTTCAACTCCCCCTGTCCATCTATCGCTCTCTTTCTGCGCGGACATGGCACGGAAAACAATCATTTCCCGCTGTTTCGCGCGATGCGGCGCCGAACGCCCAGGATTTGAACGTTTCATGATTTCACGGTGAGAGCCAGTCGTTTCTCTTGAGATGAATATGAAACAAATGTTGCAAAACGATCGGACACCTGCGAACCAAGGGACAGCCGCGGCCTGACCCGCGATTCCCTCCGGCCCCGCCGGGACGACGTACGGATAGACCATGACCAGACTTCTCCACCGCAAGATCGGCAGCCCGCCGCCTCACGCCGTGACCGGGCGGGGCGTGTCGATCACCGACCACACCGGGCGCAGCTATATCGACGGCTCGGGCGGGGCGGCGGTCAGTTGCCTGGGCCACGATCATCCCGAGGTTCTGGCGGCGATGAAGGCCCAGATGGACCGGATTTCCTATGCCCATACCTCCTTCTTCACCACCGACCCGGCGGAAGAGCTGGCGGAACGCCTGACCGACCTTGCCCCCGAACCGCTGAACTATCTCTACATGGTGTCCGGCGGATCCGAGGCGGTGGAGGCCGCGCTGAAAATGGCGCGTCAGTATTTCGTCGAGATCGGCCAGCCGCAGCGGCGCCATATCATTGCGCGGCGGCAAAGCTATCACGGCAACACCATCGGCGCGCTTGCCACCGGGGGCAATGCCATGCGCCGCGTGCAGTTCCAGCCGCTGCTGCCAGAGACGCATCATGTCGCGCCCTGCTATCCCTATCGCGATCAGCGCCCGAACGAGACGCCCGAAGCCTATGCCGCCCGGCTGGCGGAGGAACTGGAACAGAAAATCGCGGAACTGGGCGGCGACCGGGTCATGGCCTTCGTGGCGGAGCCGGTGGTGGGGGCGACGCTGGGCGCCGTGCCCCCCGTGGCCGATTATTTCCAGCGTATCCGCGCCATCTGCGACCGCCACGGCATTCTGCTGATCCTGGACGAGGTGATGTGCGGCATGGGGCGGACTGGCAGCCTGTTCGCGTTCGAGCAGGAAGGCATCGTGCCTGACATCGTGACCATCGCCAAGGGCATGGGCGGCGGCTATCAGCCGGTCGGGGGCGTGCTGCTGTCCCAGCAGATCTACGAGGCGTTCCGCGACGGGTCGGGTCTGTTCCAGCATGGGCACACCTACATCGGTCATCCCATCGCCGCCGCCGCCGCCAACAAGGTGGTGGAGATCATCGCCCGCCCCGGCCTGATGGATCAGGTCAACCACCTGGGCAACCGGTTGCAGGCTGGGTTGGACGCCGCCCTGGGCCAGTGCGCCCATGTCGGCGATATCCGGGGGCGGGGGCTGTTCCGCGGGATCGAGATCGTGGCCGACAAGGACAGCAGGACGCCCTTTGATCCGACACTGAAGATCCACGCCCGGATCAAGGCAGAGGCCATGGCCCAGGGGCTGTTGTGCTATCCGATGGGCGGCACGATCGACGGGGTGCATGGCGATCATGTGCTGCTGGCGCCGCCCTATGTCTGCACCGAAGGAGAGATCGACCAAATCGTCGACCGTGTCTCCCGTGCCATTCTCAACGTGACGAAGGCCTGACCGGTGTCGCGCCGCATCGCCTTTGCCGGGTTCAATCTGGAATCCGTCACTGCCGTGCCGCAGGCCTCCACCCGTGCGGATTTCGAACGGGTCTGCCTGCGCGGCGCGGAGATTCCGGCGCAATACCGGGGCACCAACACCGTCGCGGGGGGCACGCTGAAAGTGTTGGACGCGGCCGGTGCCGCGATGGTGCCGCTGTTTCATACGTTGCTGGGCGCCCTGGGTCCGGCAGAGGATGCCGCGGTCATCGCCTTTGCCGACGAGATGGCGGCGGGGCTGGCGGCTGCGGGGCCGCTGGATGGGCTGATCCTTTACCTGCATGGTGCCTGCTGGGCGCCGGGTTTCGCCGATGTCGAACGCTACATGATCGAGCGCGCCCGCGCTGCCGTGCCGGGCGTGCCGATCGCGGTTCCGCTGGATTATCACGGCAATATCGACGCCCGCACCCTGGCTGCGGCGGATATCGCCGTGGGCTATCGCCATTCCCCGCATATCGACATGGGCGAAACCGGAGAGCGTGCCGCCACGGCCCTTTTGCGCATGATCGAAACCGGCGTGACACCTGGCCTTGCGGTGGCGCGGCCCGACGTGGTGATCCCGTCGATCCTGTCCGCCACCGCGCTGGAACCGTTGGCCACGCTGATCGCCCGCGCCCGCGTCGAAGAGGCCGCCGGGGATTGCGACATCTCCCTGATGGGCGGCTTTGCCTATGCCGACAGCGCCAATACCGGCATGTCGGTGATCTGCCTTGACTGGCAGGGCCAGCAGGCGGCGGAGGAGAAGGCCAACGCCCTCGCCGGGGCGATCCATGACGCCCGTGCGGACCTTTCCGACGCGATCCCGATCTGGTCGATGAAGGCCGCCATCGCCGAAGCGGCGCAGAAGCGCGGCGGCGGGGCACCTGTGGTGATCCTGGAACATGCCGACCGCATGAATGACAGCACCCACGGGCTGCGCGCCGTGCTGAACGCGGAGCTGGGCCGCGTCATGGTGCCCTTCCTGCTGGATCCCGCAAGCGCGGCCGCCGCCCATGCCGCCGGGATCGGCGCCGACATCACCCTGCGCCTTGGCGGCAAGAGCGCGCCGGAAACCGGCGGACCGCTGGAGCTTCCGGTGCGGGTTCTCTGGACGGGAGAGAAACGGTTTTCTGTGTCAGGCCGCTATCAGCAGGGCGCGCCGGTCGATCTGGGCCTGACCGCGCTGGTGGAGGCCGGGCCGGTGCGGATCTCGATCACCTCGCATTTCGCCTTTGCGGTCGATGGCGATCCGTTTTTCATCTTCGGAGAGCGCCCCGAGGATTACGACGTCATCCTGCTGCGGTCCAAAACGCATTTCCGCGATTTCTACACCCCGCTTGCGCGCGCGATTCTGGTCGCCGACACGCCCGACCTGGGCCCCGCCGACGTCCGGCTGATCCGGTACGCGCAGCTAGACACCCGGCGGGCCCATCCCTGGCGCGACGCGGACCGACCATCCGGGACCCCTTAACAACAAGAAGAAACTTCCAACCCAACACGGAGACTTTCAATGACTTTCCATTCCCTGAAGACCCTCGGCCTGGCCGCCATGCTGGCCGGTACCGTGGCCCTGCCGACCTGGGCCGAAACCACGCTGACCGCTGTCATGCAGGCGCCGTTGCGGTCCCTGGACCCGCATCTGAGCACCGCGCAGATCGTGCGCACCCATGGTTTCATGGTGTTCGAAACCCTGTTGGGCATGGATGCGGAATACCAGCCGCAACCGCAGATGGCAGATTACGCCGTTTCCGACGACATGCTGACCTATACGCTGACCCTGCGCGACGGGCTGATGTGGCATGACGGTACCCCGGTCACCGCCGAGGATTGCGTCGCCTCGCTGATGCGCTGGTCGCAGCGCGACGGCTCTGCCAAGACCATGATGGAATATGTCGATACGATCGAGGCGACGTCCCACAAGGAACTGGTCATTCACATGAAATCGCCCTTCGGCCCGGTGCTGGAACTGCTGGCGAAACCCTCGCCCATCCCGGCATTCATGATGCCCAAGCGGTTGGCCGACACCCCCGTGGGAGAGCAGATCCCCGAGATCATCGGCTCCGGCCCGTTCAAGTTCGTGGCCGACGAATATCGCCCCGGCGATCAGGCGGTTTATGTCAAGAACGAGGATTACGTGCCGCGTGAGGAACCATCCAGCTGGACCGCCGGCGCCAAGACCGTGAACGTGGATCGCGTCGTCTGGCAGGCGATGCCCGACATGCAGACCTCCATCAATGCGATCCAGTCCGGCGACGTTGACCTGATCGAGCAGGTCACCATCGATCTTCTGCCCCTGCTGGAGATGAACGAAGAGGTCGAGACCGGTATCCTGAACCCGCTGGGCGCGCAGGTCACGGGCCGTTTCAATCACCGCCTGCCGCCCTTCGACGATCCGCAGGTCCGCAAAGCCGTGATGTATGCGCTGGATCAGGAAACCATCATGCAGACTGCGATCGGCAATTCGGAATTCTTCCAGCTTTGCCCGTCGATTTACGGCTGCGAGGTGCCGCTTGCCTCCGACGTGGGTGCCGAGTACCTCGAAGGGAGCGCGGACGAGCGGATGGCGAAGGCGCAGGAATTGCTGGCGGCGTCCGACTACGACGGCACGCCGGTGCTGATGATGCAGCCCACTGACCTGACCGTCCTGACCACCCAGCCCATCGTCGCCGCCGAACGGATGCGCGAGGCGGGCTTTACCGTCGAAGTTGCCTCCATGGACTGGTCCACCCTGCAATCGCGCAAGAACGGCTGGCAACCGGTCAGCGAAGGGGGCTGGAACTTCTTCTTCACCTACTGGGGCGTCGCGGGCATCTGGAACCCGCTGGTGCATTCGCTGATCAACGGGTCCGGCGATGACAACACCTGGGCCGGCTGGCCGGTGAATGCCCGCATGGAAGAACTGCGCGCCGATTACCTGACGGCCGGCACCCTGGAAGAGCAGAAGGCCATCGCCGAGGAGATCCAGCAGATCGCCTGGGACGATTCCTTCTATTTCAACTCCGGGGAATTCAAATCCGTCGCCGCCTGGCGGACAGAACTGGAAAACATCCAGTCCGGCCCGATCACCCTGTTCTGGGGCGTCAGCAAGTAATATTGGCCCCGAAAGGGAAACGGGCGGCCGCCTTCTGGCCGCCCGTCGCCTGTTTTCCGTTTCCCGGCGCCATGCCGCCCCTGTCCCTAATCCTGATCCCCGGAGACAGCGATGATCACCTATTTCCTGCGCAGGCTGCTGATGGCCATCCCCGTGATGTTCTTCGTTGCGGTATTCGTCTTTCTTCTGCTGCGCCTCACACCCGGAGATCCTGCGCAGGCCATTGCCGGGGATCAGGCCTCGCTTGATCAGCTTGAAGCGATCCGCGAAAGCCTGGGCCTGAACGACCCGCTATCGGTGCAGTTCCTGACCTGGATCGGCAACATGGCACAGGGCGATTTCGGCCGATCGCTGATTTCGGACCGGCCGGTTCTGGAGATGATCGGTCAGCGGCTTGGCCCGACGCTGGCCCTGTCGCTGGTGGCCATGGCGATGACATTGATGATCGCGCTGCCGATGGGGGTGCTGGCCGCATGGCGCCATGGCGGGATGACCGACCGGCTGGTGATGGCGGTTTCCGTCCTGGGATTTTCAGTGCCGATCTTCGTCATAGGCTACGTCCTGATCGGTGTCTTTGCCGTCAATCTGCGCTGGTTCCCCGTGCAGGGCTACAAACCGCTGGCGGACGGGTTCTGGCCCTTTGCGCATCGCATTTTCCTGCCCGGCCTGGCGCTGGCTTCCATCTACATCGCCCTGATCTCGCGTATGACACGGGCCTCCATGCTGGAAGTGCTGCGCGAGGATTACGTGCGTACTGCCCGCGCCAAAGGGCTGCCCGAAGGGATCGTGCTGTTCCGCCACGCCCTGCGCAACGCGGCGATCCCGATCCTGACCGTGATCGGCACCGGCTTTGCGATGATGATCTCGGGCGTGGTGGTGACGGAAACCGTGTTCAACATCCCCGGCCTTGGCCGGTTGGTCGTCGATGCCGTGCTGGCCCGCGACTACCCGCTGATCCAGGCGATCATCCTGCTGACCGCGGGCACCTACGTGCTGATCAACCTGCTGATCGATCTTTCCTATGCGCTGACCGACCCGAGGATCCGTTACCAATGAGCCTGACGACAAGCGCCGCCGCGCCCCGCAAGCGCCTGATGGAAACACCGCCGCATTGGACCACGGTGCTGGCCCTGGTCGTGCTGCTGGCGATCGTTGCCATGGCCCTTTTTGCGCCGCGCCTGGCCAATTTCGCCCCGACCGAACTGAATGCGATGATGCGGCTGAAACCTGCGGACGGCACCTACTGGATGGGCACCGACAGCTTTGGCCGCGATCTCTATTCCCGCGTGGTCCATGGCGCGCGCGTCTCGCTGATGGTCGGGGGGGGCGTGGCCCTGGGCGCCATCCTCATCGGCCTCCCGCTGGGGCTGCTTGCTGGCTGGTTCCGGGGATTGGATGCTGTCCTGATGCGGGCCATGGACGGGTTGATGGCAATCCCCGGCATTCTGCTGGCCATCGCCATCGTCGCGTTGACCAAGGCCGGGCTGGGCACCGTTATCATCGCCATCATGCTGCCCGAGATCCCGCAGGTTGTCCGGCTTGTGCGGGCCAGGGTCCTGGCCACCCGTTCCGAAACCTTCGTGGAGGCGGCCGTTCTGTTGGGCACCCGGCCGCTGCGGATGATCTGGCGCCACCTTCTGCCCGCGACCATTGCGCCGCTGATCGTGCAGGGCACGTATATCTATGCCTCCGCCATCCTGACCGAGGCGGCGCTGTCCTTTCTCGGCGTCGGGATCGGCACCGAAACCCCGACCTGGGGCAACATCATGGCCGAGGGGCGGCTCTATTTCGCGATGAATCCCTGGCTGGTCTACTGGCCCGCCATTGTCCTGTCGCTGTGCATCCTGTCGATCAACCTGCTGGGCGACACCCTGCGCGACCGGCTGGACCCCAAGATGAAAGGACGTTCGTGATGCCTGATCCCCGGACTGACCAGCCCGTCCTGTCGGTGCGTGACCTGCGGGTCGCCACCATGGGCCGCCGCCCGGCGGAGATCCTCAAGGGGATTTCCTTTGACATCGCGCCGGGTGAAACGCTCTGCCTTGTCGGCGAAAGCGGCTCCGGCAAATCCGTCACCTCGCTTGTGACGATGGATCTGCTGCCTGCGGGGGAGTTGCAGGTGACCGCTGGCCGCGCGGCGCTGAACGGCGAGGACATCACCGCCGCCAGCCCGGCACGGACGAAAGCCCTGCGCGGGGCCGAGATGGCAATGATCTTTCAGGAGCCCATGACAGCGCTGAACCCGGTGCTGCCCATCGGGTTGCAGATGGACGAAATCTACAAAGCGCACCGCCGGATGAGCGCACCCGAGCGCAAGACCGCCGCCATCGCAGCGTTCGAAAGCGTCAACCTGCCGGACCCGGCCCGTATCTACGACAGCTACCCGCACCAATTGTCGGGCGGCCAGCGTCAGCGGGTGATGATCGCGATGGCATTGGCGCTGAAGCCGAAACTGCTGATCGCGGACGAACCGACAACGGCGCTGGACGTCACCACCCAGAAGCAGATCCTGGAGCTGATCCGCAGACTGCAGGAGGAGATGAACACGGCCGTTCTGTTCATCACCCATGACATGGGCGTGGTGGTGGATATCGCCGATCGCGTCTGCGTCATGCGCCACGGCGAGGTGGTCGAGGCCGGAACGACCGAACAGGTGCTGCGCCAGCCGCAGGAGCAATACACCCGCGATCTGCTGGCCGCTGTCCCCGCCCTGACGCCCCGGCCCGCCCGCGCGCAGGAGGCCCCGGATCATGTGCTGGAGCTGATCGCGGTCAACAAGGTCTTTGCGTTCCGCCCCTTCCTGGACAAGCTGTTGCGCCGCCCCGGTCATCGGGTTCATGCGGTCAGCGATGTCAGTTTTCGCCTGGACCGGGGGCGCACCCTGGGGATTGTCGGCGAAAGCGGCTCTGGCAAGTCCACCGTGGCGCGGTGCGTGCTTCGGCTGGAGGATCCGACCTCCGGCGCGATCCTGGTCAACGGCCACGACATCGCCGCGTTGGAGGGGCAGGCGGCCCTGGCCCCGGCCCGTCGCGCGGTGCAGATGATCTTTCAGGATCCCAACCGCTCGCTCAACCCGCGATTGACGACCGGCGACAGCCTGATCGAAGGCGCGCTGAACGCCGGTGAGCCGCGCGCCCAGGCGCTGGACCGCGCGGCCGAGCTGCTGGACGTGGTGGGCCTGCCGCGTGATGCGCTCTTGCGGTATCCGCACCAGTTCTCCGGCGGGCAGCGCCAGCGTATCGCCATTGCCCGCGCGCTGATGATGTCGCCGGACGTGATTGTCGCGGACGAGGCCGTCTCGGCCCTTGATGTCTCCGTTCAGGCGCAGGTGCTGGATCTGCTGGCAGAGGTGCAGGCACGGCGCAATCTTGCGCTATTGTTCATCACCCATGATCTGCGCGTCGCGGCGCAGATCTGCGATGATGTGATGGTGATGCGGCGCGGGGAGGTCGTGGAATTCGGCCCGGCCGGGCAGGTTCTGTCCGCCCCGCAGCATTCCTACACCCGCGCGTTGCTGGAGGCCGCCCCCGGCCGGGATTGGGATTTCGCCAGGGGCCGCCGCGTGGGGGAGCCCGCATGATCGCCGCACATCTTGTCCAGTTCGATGCCGTCCCCCTTGACCCCGCCCGCAACTTCGCCCGCATGGCGGAGCATATCCGGGCGGAGGCCGCGGCCGGCGCGGATCTGATCGTCTTTCCCGAATTGGCCAACACCGGCTATATCGAACCGCTGGTGCCCGGCGGGCCGATCTTTGCGCAGGTGCCGCATTACGGTGCGGCGCTCTGGTCGGCCTGTGCGGCCCCCGACGGAGAGGAGATGGCCAGCCTGACGACCCTTGCCGCAGATCTGGGGGTGACCCTCGTTGCCGGTCTTGGGCTGCGTGATGCGCGCATTGCAGGTGTGATCCGCAACACGTCCGTCCTGTTCACGCCCGAGGGTCGCGTCGGGATCTACGTAAAGACCCATCAATGGCAGAACGAAAAGCTGTATTTCACGCCCGGCGATGCCCTGCCGGTGTTTGGCGCGCTTGGCACCACCCTGGGGATGCAGATCTGCTACGATATCCGCTTTCCCGAGGTGACCCGCGCCCTGGCGGGGCAGGGCGCGCAGATCATCACCTCGGCCTGGGCGTCCTTCGGGGCCAGCGGTGCGCCCGTGGCCGACGCGGATCTCTTTGTCCATCGCGCCTATACGCGGGCGGTGGAAAATGGCGTCTTCTTCCTGTCCTGCAATCGCGCCGGGACGCAGGGGGATCAACGGTTCTTCGGCCGGTCCTGTGCGATTGGCCCCGATGGCACGGTGCTGGGCCGTCTCGACCACGACGAAGAGGACGTGCTGCGCGTCCCTCTCGACCTGGCGGAGATCGCGCGGTATCGCAGTTTCACCGGGATCTGGACCGACCGTCGCCCGGCCCTTTACGCCCGCCACCTCGCCCCCGGAGGAGACCCGACTTGACCGATAGCCCTTGCCCGCCCCTTTCCGATGCCGACTGGCCCGAGGAGATCGCCGACCTGCTGGGCGACTTCGCGGGTCAGCTGAATGTCTACCGCACCATGGCGCACAATCCCGCGTTGCTGCGGGCCTGGGCGCCGCTGCGCCAGCATGTGGTGAAGGACTCCGCCCTGGGCCCGATCCGTTCGGAGGTGGTGATCCTGCGCACCGGGCTGCGGCTGGGGTCTTCCTATGAATGGGGGCAGCATGTCAGCCGGGCGCGCAAGCTGGGGATGTCGGACGCCCGCATCACCGCCATCCGTGACATGCCGGAGGGGGAGGACGGGCTGATCGTGCGTGCCGTCGATGCGCTGATCGACGACCGGCAGCTGGCCCCCGCGCAGGAGGCCGAACTGGCCGCCGCCATCGGGCGCACCGCCGTCATCGATCTGATCGCCATGGTCGGGTTCTACTCGGTCCTGGGCTACCTGCTGATGACCTACCGCACCCCGCTCGATACGGAAATCGCGCGGGAGTTGGCGGAGGCCCCACTGCCATCGGCCTGAGGTCTGAAACGGGAACAGGCCGCAGCGTCGTGCCACGGCCTGTTCCTCTGTCCTGCCCTGCCGCGCGGCGGCGGCGGGTTACCTGGCGGGGACGTTCCATGCCTCCCGGTCGATATCGAGGTCGGTGAAATCGTCGGGGTTGAGCACCGGACGCTCCACACCGGCTTTCAACTGCGTGCGGAAATCGCGCAGAAGGCGCATGGCCACCGGAAACAGCATCATGATCGCCAGCAGGTTGACCAGCGCCAGGATGCCCATCATCGGATCGGAGAAGAAGAACACCGCCGTTGCCCCCGGTGCCGTCGCCCCCAGGAAGACGATGCCGATGATCGCCACCCGCAGGATCAGGATGCCCATCGGGTTCTTCGTCAGCACGGCCATCGCGTTCTCACCCAGATAGTAATTGTAGATGATCGAGGAGAAGGCGAACAGCAGGATTGCCCCGGTCAGGAAATACTGTGTCCAGGCCCCGAGATGGAAGACCATGCTTTGCTGCGTCAGCGCGACACCGTCGATCCCCTCGGCACCCGGGACGTAGACATCGCCCAGCAGGATCACGAAGGCGGTACAGGTACAGATGATGATCGTGTCGATGAAGACGGAGAACGATTGCGTGATGCCCTGGCTGATCGGGTGACGCACATCCGCTGTCGCCGCGACATTGGGGGCCGAGCCCAGGCCCGCCTCGTTGGAGAACAGACCCCGGCGCAGGCCCTGGGCGATGGCTGCCCCCATGCCGCCCCCGACCGCTTCGCGCAGACCGAAGGCGTTCGCCACGATATCATAGAGCACGCCCGGCAGGCTGGTGACATTGATCAGGATGACGACCGCGGCCATCAGCAGGTAGCCGACCGCCATGATCGGAACGACCACATCCGCCACCTTGGCAATGCGGTGGATCCCGCCAAAGATGATCACGCCAGAGATCGCAGCCAGAAGAAGACCCGTCCAAAGCCGGTCTACGCCCAGGCTGTCCTGAACGGCGCCGGCCACGGTGTTGCCCTGGAACGCATTGAATCCCAGGCCGAAAGCGGCGATCAGACAGATCGCATAGACCACCGCCAGCCAGCGATATTCCCGGCCAAGGCCATGGATGATCGCCGTCGCCGGACCACCGCGATAGGTGTTTTCCCCGACCTTGCGCTTGTACAGCTGCGCCAGGGAACATTCCACAAGGCTGGTGGCCATGCCGACCAGCGCGATGGTCCACATCCAGAACACGGCCCCCGGCCCGCCCAACGAGATCGCGACCGCGACACCGGCGATATTGCCGCCGCCTACACGCCCGCCGACGGAGACAAGCAGCGCCTCCCGCGCGGAGATCTGGTTCGGGTCGCCGGTGTTGTTCTTGTTCGAGAGCACGCGAAACATGCGTCCGAAGAACTGGATTTGCACGAAACCGGTCGCGATGGTGATGAAACAGCCAAAGATGACGAGGATCGGGATAAGTGACCAGCCCCAGGTCAGGTCTCCGATCTTGCCGAATATGAGTTCCAGAAATTCCATGATGGTGTCCCTCGTTTCTGCGGATTTTCCGCCGATGATGCGTGGACTCCATGCAATAGCGCGGGGCTCAGACCTACACTACCCCCGCCCACCACGTGCGCCCTGGCGCCAAACCCGCATCAATCAGCGCGACGCAGGGTCATCCTGACCCGAGCGCCGGGCCTGATCAAGCCTTTCCCCGACCTGGGACAGTGACAAGGAACCGGCGTTGAGCGGTGGCTGGTGCAAGGGTCAACGCGCGGACATACCCCCGTATCAGCCATCCGGGGGCGTCTGCAACCGAACCGATGGCTTTGCCACCCGCGCGGTGTCAGTGTTCGGCGAAAGTGCGGAAAGGGGGCTTGCCGCCGCCTCCGCGGTCAAGCGGCGTTCACCTTTACGGTTCCTGTGCGCAGTTCGTGAAGAACCGATCGACCATCTTCTTCGCGAACCTGCCGACGATCCGGGATCCCAGCTACGCGATCTTGCCGCCGATCCTGGCCTCCACGGAAGAGGAATTGCCAAGTTGATCGCGTTGTCCTTCTCGGATAGCGCGGCACCATGACCATATCGACCTCATTGCCGCGGCTGAAGGGCTTCCGTTTTCCTCGTGAAATCATCACCTATGCGGTGTGGGCATATCATCGGTTTGCTCTCAGCACGGCGGATGTCGAGGACCTGCTGGCAGAGCGTGGCGTCATCGTCAGTCGTGAAGCGGTTCGTCTCTGGGTGAACCGTTTCGGGTCTCAGTTCGCGGCTTGCATCCGACGCGACCGGCCCCGGCCGAACGACAAATGGCATATGGACGAGGTCGTCGTCCCGATCAATGGCGTGAAACACTGGCTGTGGCGTGCAGTCGATGGCAATGGAAATGTACTCGACATTCTGATCCAGCCTCGCCGCAACGCCAAAGCCGCAAAGCGTTTCTTCGGCCGACTGGTCGCAGCCTATGGCGAACCGCGTGTTGTCATCACGGACAAACTGCACAGCTATACCAAGCCGATCAAGGCCATTGCGCCAGACGCCGACCATCGGGCGCACGAGGGGCTCAACAACAGGATCGAAGGGTCACACCGGCCGACGCGAAAGCGGGAAAAGATAATGGGTCGGTTCAAGTCACCACGCCAGGCGAACCGATTTCTCGTCGCCCACGACCAAATCAATACGATCTTTCGTCCCCGCCGCTATCGCCTTTCCACTCTCTCTTACCGCCATGCCAGAGCCGACGCGTTCAAGCTGTGGGAAGGTTATGCTGCCGAAATATCGGCCTGATTGCACGGTCTCACGCTTAACCCAATCCATGGACGATAACTTGGCAATGCCCTTCGAACATGTCGGCGCGATAAACGTCTGCGCGCCCCAGGAGCCGAATGGAGCGTCCATCTCGCGCCTGTTGCGGGCGAAAGCTTCAAACGCAACGCCGCCGCGCGCCCGCTTGACCCTTCTTCAATCAACTTCTGAAACCGCGCCCGCAGCGCATTCGGCAAAGGTGCTGACATGATCCATCCTCCCAAACTGGATGAATCACAGATCACGCTTCAAGGGATTCCCTGCGACTCAGGTTTTTGGCGGGGCGCTTTAGGGCGTTCGCCCGGCGGCCCGCCCGTGCACGGCTGCCGGCCGGTACAGGGTATCCCGCCCCACAACGCGACAGATGCCGCCCCAAGGTTCAGGCAGACAGAGGCGGCTCAGGCGCCCACGGGGATCACCCCCGCGCCGCTACCCTCTTCACGGACCGCCCGGACATCGTGAAGGGGCGCGCGGCAAACGCGCGCGCCCCGTTTGCAGGCCTCAGCACGTCATGCCAGCCTCGATGAAGGTCGTATCATATTCCGCCTGAACAACATCCGGGTGTTCAAGCAGCTCTATCAGGAACGGCAGGTTGGTGGTCAGACCCTGGATCTCAACCCGCTTCAGGGCATCGACCAGCGTTTGTCGCGCGGCCGCCCGGTCGGAGCCACGGGCGACGACTTTCATTACCAGCGGATCGTAATGAACGGAGACCTCGTTGCCGGTCGCATAACCGCAATGGAAATCGACATCCGCGAGCCGCGGCAGGATCAGACTGTCGATCCGCCCCGGCGCGGGCAGGAACCGTTTGGACGGGTTCTCCGCGTATACCCGCGCCTCGATCGCGACGCCGTCCAGCCGCAGCGCGTCCTGCGCAGGCAGCGGGCGCGCGTCGGGGGCCATGGCAAACCGGATCTGCGCGGCGACCAGATCCTGGCCGGTCACGACCTCCGTCACGGGATGCTCTACCTGGATGCGGGTGTTCATCTCCAGAAAGAAGAACTCTCCCGTTGCGGGCTCGTACAGGTACTCCACCGTGCCGGCACCGGAATATCCGATGGATCGCGCAAGATTGCAGGCCGCTTCGGTCATCGCATCGCGGGTTGCGGGCGACAGGCCGGGCGCGGGCGCTTCCTCCACCACCTTCTGGTGACGCCGCTGGAGCGAGCAATCCCGTTCGAACAGGTGCACCGCGCCATGCCGCCCAAAGCCGAAGACCTGCACCTCCACATGCCGCGCCGTCCCCAGGCAGCGTTCTAGGTACAGGCTGTCGTCGCCAAAGATCCGGCCCGCGAAATCCCGCGTCCGCTCGATGGTGCCGATCAACGCCGCCGGATCGTCGATCCGTTGCATCCCGTGCCCGCCACCACCAGCGGTCGCCTTGACCAGCAGCGGATAGCCGATCGCCGCTGCCTGTTCGCGCAATGTCGCCTCGTCCGTGCCCAGACGACCGGTGCCAGGCAACACCGGAACGCCCGAGGCGATCGCCGCATCACGGGCGTTCTGCTTGTCCCCCATCAGCGCGATATGATCGGCGGAAGGCCCGACAAAGGTCAGTCCTGCCGCCACGCACCGCCGGGCGAAATCCGCATTCTCCGACAGAAAGCCATACCCCGGATGGACCAGCGTACAGCCCGTTTCTCCGGCGATCCGGATCAGCTTTTCCGCATCAAGGTAGCTTTGACGCGCGGCGGCCGGGCCGATGCAGACCGCCTGGTCAGCCATGGAAACATGCGGCAGCTGGGCGTCCTGTTCGGAATGGACGGCGACGGCCTCGATCCCCACGGCATGGGCGGCACGAATGATACGGCAGGCGATTTCGCCCCGATTGGCAACGAGAAGTCTGGTCATTTTATTGCTTTCAAGTGGTCTGGTGGCGTCCCGGACCATCGGATGCGGGGGCGGCATCCGCCGCTTCCCGTTCCAGTTCGGCCACGGCGGCACGCCGGGAATCGTTGATCAGCCGGGAGATCAGGTCACGCGCCCGCGCCACGTCACGCGCCCGCACCGCATCCGCCACGTCGATCCAGATCTGCGCGGATTCGTGGCGACGCTCCGGTCGGCGCAGGCCCAGCTGGGTGTAACGGTTGGTCTGCCGGGCCAGCGACCGGATCATCTCGGCCAGTCGGACATTGTCGCAGGACTCCGCAAGGATGGTCTTCAGTTCGTAGCTTCGGTGCACGTAATCCGACAGCATGTCAGGATCTTCGACGAAGTCTGTGAGCCCTTCGGCGCCTGCGATGAACTTCTGCCGCAATGGCTCGTTCTCGGTATTGCAGAGGTATTTCACGCCTACCTTACTCAGGGCTTCGCGGATTTCGAAGATATCATTGACCTCGCGCGTTGTAAGTCGCGTGACCCGGGCGCCCCGATTGGGCACCAGCCGGACGACACCGTCCTTTTCCAGGATGCGCAGGGCTTCGCGGACGGGTCCGCGGCTGACGTCGAACAAGGTGGCCAGGGCCTGTTCCTTGATCGGATCGCCCGGCCCGTAATCGCCTCTCATGATCGCGCGGCTGACCTGCTCTGCGATCTGGTCAGGCAGCGTCAGAAGCCGGCGGTAGCCGAACTCCTGTTCGCCCTCGTTTCCGACATTTGAGAAAGGCAACTCCATCGACACCCCTTTACTGCGCTACCGGCCCTTGTACAGCGTTCAGCTGCTTGAGGACATCTTAGCCAGTTCCTGGCCTTCGCGCACGGTGTCGCCTTCGGCAACCAGGATTTCGACGATCTTTCCCGCCTCTGGGGCGAGAACGGCGATTTCCATCTTCATCGATTCGAGGATCATGATCACCCCTTCCTCTTCCAGGCTGTCGCCAGGGGCGGATTCGATCTTCCAGACGGTGCCGGCGATTTCGGATTCAACTGGGAATTCGGACATGTCGTTCCTTTCAGGTAACGAAATTGGGTGAGGTTCAGAAATAAGTCGGCCAGTTGGCCATGTGATGCTGCCCGACGCCGTTGCTGCGCCGCCGTCGATGCAGGGCCAGGGACCGGGTCAGGAATTCACGGGTTTCGCGCGGGTCAATCACGGTCTGAACCCCGAAGACCGACGCCATGTCATAGGCGCTGGTATCGGCGCGCAGGCTGTCGCAGGCCGCGTCGAACGCCTCGGCATTGTCCTCACGCTTCAGGCCGTAGACGACGCTGACCCCGACGCCGGGATCCATGAAACTGACCTCGGCGCTGGTCCAGGCGGCGATTTCGTCGCTGTTTCGGCCGCCGCCCATGTTCAGGAACGCCTGGCCGTAGCTCTTGCGCAGGATGACCGAGACCTTGGGCACAGAGACCAGTTGCAGCGCGTGCATCATGTTCATGATATGCGCCGGTGCTGCCTTCCGCTCTCCCGAGACGCCGACAAGGAAACCGGGGGTGTCCACCAGCAGGACCAGCGGAATGTTGAAGGAATCGCACATCACCATGAAATCGGTCGCCTTGCGGCAGGCATCCGGATCCATTGCGCCGCCCCGGATAAACGGGTTGGTCGCCAGGAATCCGACGCTTTGACCTTCCAGTCGGGCCAGCGTGGTGACCACCGCCTTGCCGAACCGCTCCTTCAGCGGAAAGACCGAACCGTCGTCGGCGATGGCGCGGATGACCTTGCGGATATCGTAGGTACGGGTGCGTTGCGTCGGGATCAGGTCCAACAGCGTTTCCGCATCCGGGGCTGACCATGTGCCGGGGGCCTGTACGGGTGGGGCCTCGCCCGCATGGGCGGGCAAGTAGGACAGGAAGCTGCGCACCTTCTCCAGCGCCTCTTCGTCGGTGTCCACCACCGCGTCGGCCAGCCCCGTGACCTCGCTGTGCAGGCGCCATCCGCCCAGCTCCTCCGCATCCACGCTTTCCCCGATCGCCAGCGAGGTAACGCGCGCGCTGGACACCGCCAGCGTCGCGCCTTTACGCATCACCCGGAAATCCGACAGGCAGGTGTACCAGGTGGAGGAGCCATAGCAGGGCCCGAGGATCGCACTGACCCAGGGCGTATCGCGACGGCGGCAATATTGCTCGGGATCCGCGCCGCCCTGCGACATGGATTCTGCGCCCATCGTGTCAGGCATCCGCGCACCGGAGGATTCCCCAAGGAATACGATCGGCATCCCCGACCGCGTCGCCGTCCGCTTGATATAGGCGACCTTCTTGGCGTTGGTGGCGGAGGAAGACGCCCCCTTGACCGTCAGGTCGTTGGAGACGACGGCAATGTCGCGCCCCGCCACATGGCCGAAGCCACTGACCTTGCCGTCGGCGGGGGTGCTGTCGCGATCCTCCTTGCGGATGGAGCGCGCCAACAGGCCCACTTCGCGGAAAGTACCGGCATCCAGCAGCGCATCCAGCCGCGACCGCGCGTTCAGAACACCCTGCTCCGCCCGCTGCTTCAGCTTCTTCTCGCCGCCCATCTGCATGGCGCGCTGGCGACGCGCTTCCAGCTCAACCCTGTTGTCCTCGTGCGACATTCCTGCCCTCCCCTCTTGATATGGGCGACCATCCATTTTGATTGTCGGATTGTCAACAATATTATTGACATCAATCTGTCACATGCGTTTTATCGAGCCGGGCGCCGATGGCGTCAGTCGAAGAGGGGGAGGCCATGAGCTGGCAGCGCGAAGTTGACGAGATCCAAAGACGCAAGGCATTGGCCAGGGAAATGGGAGGGCCGGAGGCGCTGGAGAAAATGCGCGCCGCGGGAAAGCTGAACGCACGCGAACGCATCGACATGCTTCTGGACCCGGACAGTTTCTGCGAGATCGGCAGCCTGACAGGGGCCGCCACCTATGACCAAGACGGCACCCTGGTGGATATCCTGCCGTCCAACGCGATCATCGGAACCGGCCGCATCCACGGCCGCAAGGTGCTGGTGTCGGCGGATGATTTCACCATCCGCGGCGGATCTTCCGAAAGCACGATCAGCGACAAATGGATCTACGCCGAACGCATGGCGCTGGACCTCGGCCTGCCGCTGATCCGGCTGGTCGATACCGCCGGGGGCAGCGTCAAGTTGCTGGAGAAACAGCAATCCACCAAGCTGCCCGGCTATACCACCTGGGAACAGTTGCGGATGCTGGGCGAAATCCCGGTGGTCGGCATCGCCCTGGGTGCCTGTGCCGGTCTGGGCGCGATCAAGGTTGCGGGCGCGCATCTGTCGCTGATGGTCAAGGACCAGTCCTATATCTTTGCCGCCGGCCCTTATGTCGTGAAGGAAGGGCTGGGCATCGACGTCAACAAGGAACAGCTGGGCGGCTCTTCGGTCCATGCGCGTGGCAGTGGACTTGTCGACAACGAAGCGAAAACCGAGGCTGACGCCTTTGACCAGACCCGGCGGTTCCTGTCCTACCTGCCGCCCAATGTGCACACGCTTCCGCCAGTTGCGGAAACCGATGATCCCGCCGACCGTAAGGACGACTGGCTGCTGGAGGCAATCCCACGGGAAAAACGCCGCGCCTACCAGGTGCGCAAGATCATCAACGCCGTCTTCGACCGCGACAGTTTTTTCGAGATCGGGCGCTATTCCGGTCGCTCCAGCGTGACCGGCCTGGCCCGTCTACAGGGGCGCCCGGTCGGGGTGCTGGCCAGTGATCCGGCCGTGGCGGGCGGGGCGATGACATTGAAATCCTCGCAAAAGATCGAGAGCTTCGTGGATTTCTGCGACACCTTCCATCTGCCTGTCGTGTCGTTGTTCGATCAACCCGGGATCATGATCGGCCCGGATGCCGAGAAATCCGGCACCATCCGTGCCGCGATGCGCGCGCTGGCGGCCATCGACCAAAGCCGCGTGCCGTGGTGCACCATCGTCATTCGGCGTGCCTTCGGCGTGGCGGGGGCCGCGCATGGGCGTCTGCGCGGGCTGAACCTGCGCTATGCCTGGCCCTCCGCCAGCTGGGGATCCATCCCGCTGGAAGGCGGAATCGCCGCCGCCCACCGTCGGGAGATCGAGGCCGCGCCTGACCCGGAGGCCCGCCGCCAGGAGCTGACGGACCATTATGTCCGCTACACCTCGCCATTCCGCACCGCCGAACGGTTCGGGATCAATGACATCATTGACCCGCGCGAGACGCGCCCGCTGCTGTGCGATTGGGTAGAGACCGCCTGGCAACAGCTACCGCAACTTCTTGGCCGCTGCGGCCGAACGATGAGAAAGTAAGGATCCGCCTTTCACATGAAGATTATCGCAGGAAATGAACTCACCTGGGCCGCCCGGCAGCACCGCGACCGGCCCGCCCTGATCTTTGGCGACCGCACCTTTCTCTATCGCGAGGTGGAGGACGGCTCCAACCGGCTGGCCCATGCGCTGGCCCACCTGGGCGTCGTGCCGCAGGATCGCGTGGCGGTGCTGTTGAACAACAGTATCCAAAGCGTGGAAACGGTGTTCGGCGTGACCAAGGCGGGGATGACCTACGTCGCCCTGAACGCACGCCACACGGTTCCCGAACAGGCCGGCATCCTGAACGATTCCGGGGCGACCGTCCTGATCGCCGGGCCAGAGCACAAGCAGACCGCGCTGGATGCGGCGCGCGGCGCCCCCGGTGTCCGGCATGTGCTTGGTGTCGGGTGGGACAGCTATCCTGACGGCAGCCTGAACTACGGCGACCTGCTGGCCCAGGCACAGGCCTGGGCGCCGCAGGTCGAGGTCGACGACGCCACGCTGGCGCGGATCGTCTACACCTCCGGCACGACGGGCAAACCCAAGGGGATCGCCTACAGCCACGCGCGGTTCCGCAATCGGTTGGACAACTTCTTTGCCGCGCTGGAATACCGCCTGGGCGTTGAAGACAGCATGATCCACGTCGGCCCCCTGACCCATGCGGCGGGGAACTACCTGATCCCCTATTACCTGCGCGGCGCCCGCAACATCATCCTGCCGAAGTTCGAACCGGAGCTGCTGCAACAGACGATCGAGGCCGAGCGGGTAACCCACCTGCTGCTGGTCCCGACCATGATCATCCGCCTGCTGGACGATATCGAGACCAACGGCCGTCGTTATGACCTGTCGTCGTTGACCCGCATCAACTACGGCACCGCCCCCACGCCCAGCCACGTGGTCAAGAAGGCGATAGAGACCTTCGGCCCGATCCTGCGCCAGCACCTGGGCATGTCCGAATGCCCGCAGCCGCTGACCGTGCTTTATCCGCATGATCACGTCACCGAAGGGGCAGAACACGAGACGCGCCGGCTGAAGTCCTGCGGCCGGCCCACGATGAACGTGCGGATTTCGATCCGGGGCAAGGACGGTGCGGAACTGCCAGCGGGCGAGGTCGGTGAAATCGCCGTCGGCGCCAAAGGCGTGGCCGATGTCGAATATTGGAACATGCCCGACATGCGCGCCGAAACGGTCCGCAATGGGTGGTTTCATACCGGCGATCTCGGCTGGATGGACGAGGAGGGGTTCCTCTTTCTCGCCGGGCGCAGCAAGGACATGATCATCAGCGGCGGTTTCAACATCTACGCGCGCGAGGTGGAGGATGCCCTGCTGTCCATTCCCGGCATCAAGGATGCCGCCGTCACCGGCCTGCCCGACCCCGATTGGGGCGAGGCAGTCGTGGCCGCCGTGGTCATTCAGGAGGGATCGGACCTGACGGAGGCCCAGGTGATCGACCAGTGCCGCGCACAGATCGCCAGCTACAAGAAACCCAAACGGGTGCATTTCACCGACGCCCTGCCCCGCAATGTCGCGGGCAAGGTCAACAAGGTCGAACTGAAACAACGTCTCGCCGCCATCGAGGAGGATGCCGGCGCGACGACGTAATTCATTTCAAGGGAGGAAACCAACATGTTCAAACATCTGAAACGCACGGCATTGCCGCAGGGCCTGATCACGGGCGTCATCCTGGGGCTGGCCGCCGCCATGCCCGCACAGGCCCAGCAATCCGCGAAACTGTCCTATCACTGGGGCCCGAAACACCCGGCCTCGGCCTTTGCCAACGAATTCGCCGAGCGCATCACCGAACGCAGTGACGGCGCGCTCTCCGTTCAGGTCTTTCCCAGCGGCCAGCTGTTCGGCATTCGCGACGTGCTGGGCGGCGTGTCCTCCGGTGCGGTGCAGATCGGCATGGCCGTCGGCGTGGTCAGCTTTCCGCCGCTGAACAAGAATTACTACGTCACCACCCTGCCCGGCGTCTTCGGCAGCTATGACGAGATTCGCGGCTTCTTCGACGAGACGGAAGCGGGGCGCGGCATCATGGACGACATCACGTCCTCTGCCGGGATCGAGATCGTGGGCTACAACCCGGTGGGGCCAAGCGCGCTGTTCACCACGCGCGAGAATGTCACCTCGATCAAGGATTACGAAGGGGTCAGCGCCCGCGTCCTGTCGGATTCCGAACGTCCCCAATGGGAAGCGTTCAACGCCGGACGCATGGTGTCGCTGCCCACGTCGGAGGTCTACACCGCCCTGCAAAGCGGGATGGTCGATACCGTCTCCACCGTGCCGGGCGCGATCGAAAGCTACAGCTGGTGGGATTACTTCAAGACCGCGCAGCTGCCCTATTCCCAGTTCAACGATGCCTACATCATCGCCAACGCCGCCTGGCTGGACAGCCTGACACCGGAGATGCGCACCCTGGTGGAAGAGGTCGGCGCAGAGATCAGCCAGGAGGCGACAGCCGCCATCATGGAAGCATCCATGGCCACGCTGAAGACATTCGAAGAGATGGGCGGCAGCATCGTCACCTTCGACGGCGACGCATTGGAAGAGCTGCGCATGGTGGAGCGGGACCAGATCCTGCCCCAGCTGATGGAGAACCTGGACCCGGATGTCGCGCAGGCGGCTCTCGATTACGTCGGCAGCCAGTGATCCCAGGCGGGCACCGCGCTGACGGTGCCCCCCCCCTCGCCCATCCCAACTATCGCACCGCATGGCCCTGACCGGCCAGCCGCGTTGGAGCCGCCTGTGAAAAACACATTGAAATTCTATCTCCGAATGAACACCTGGCTGGCGCGTCTGTGTCAGTTCGTAGCCTGTTGCGGTGTTGCATTCGCCATTTTCGCCCTGACCGTATCGGCGTTCGAACGTTTCTTCTTCGGCTTCGGCTACGCGATATTGAACGACCTGCCCCCGTTGCTGATGCCCTGGGTGGTCTTCCCGATGATGGGCGTCCTGCTCCGCTCCAACCACCATATCACCGTCGACATGCTGCCCGCGCTGTTGTCGGATCGGCGCGAACAGATGCTCAGTCTCGGGATCGGGGTGATCATCCTGGCCGCTTCGGTCTGGTTCTTCTGGGGCGGGATGGATGCGCTACGCTTTTTCATGCGGCTCAACCAGACGACAGAGACAGGCATCCGGTTTCCGCTGTGGTGGATCTACACCTCGTTCCCGGTGGGCTTTGCCCTGCTGGCCTGGTTCGCCATCGAACGCATGATCCTCAGCGCGCTGTCCCTGGCGCGCGGTGAAACGGTTACTCCCGACACGGAAGGCGGTCTGGCATGATCCCCGTATCTCTCGCAGTTTCCACCTTCCTGCTGATCATTTCGGTGCCGATCTTTCTGGTGTTCGGCGTCGGCAGTGTGCTGATCGCGTCGCTGGACCTGAACCTTCCGTGGGCGACCCTGCTTCAGGTCTCCTTCTCCGCGGTCAGCAAACAGATCCTGCTGGCGGTGCCGTTGTTCATCTTTGCCGGCTACACCATGGTCAAGGGCGGCATCGCCGGGCGACTGGTGAATTTCTGCGTCGCCCTTGTCGGGCATTGGCCCGGCGGGCTGGGCGTGTCGATGGTGCTGGCCATGGGGTTCTTCGCGGCTTTCTGCGGCTCCATCCTGGCGGCGATCACGGCAATCGGCACCATCCTGATGCCGCGCATGATCGAAGAGGGCTATCCCAAGGCCTTTGTCGTCGTGCTGGCGGCCATGGCCGCGCTGCTCGAAGGGCTGATCCCACCCAGCAACGCGGCGATCATCTATTCCTCCCTGACCTCCGTCCCGGTTTCCAAGACCTTCGCGGCCGGTATCGTGCCGGGCATCGTGCTGATGGTCATGCTGGGCGCCTATGTCGCCTATCGCTGCCGCCATATTCCCCGCACGCCCAAGGCCAGCTGGTCCGAGCGGCGCAACAGGTTCACCAAGGCCGTGCCGGCCCTTCTGACGCCGGTGATCATTCTGGGCGGGATCTACAGCGGCATGCTGACGGCGGCGGAATCCGCTGCGGTCGCCGGGGCCTGGGCGATGCTCATCGGCTTTTTCGTCTATCGCGAGCTGACCCTGCGCGGCCTGGCCGAAGGGCTGATGGCCACCGCCGTGGCCACCAGTGCCATCTTCGTCATCATCGCCATGGCAACCTTTCTGTCGGTCATCCTGACCTTCACCCAGGCGCCGCAGCACCTCATCACCTTCCTGACCGACATGGGCACCGGGCGGATCACCTTTCTGATCATGGTGGCCGTGGCATGCCTGCTGCTGGGCACCTTTGTCGAAGTGGTGCCGATCCTATACCTGGTGGTGCCGATGACCCTGGCGGCCCTGGGGCCCATCGGCATCGACCCGATCCAGTATTACATCGTCCTCGGTGCTTTTGTCGGGCTGGGGATGCTGACCCCGCCGGTTTGCGTCGGCCTCTATACCGGGGCGGCGGTGATCCGCATGTCACCTGAGAAGGCCTTTGCCGAACTGCCTGGGTTCCTGCTGCTGGGCATCCTCTACGGGTTGCTGATGATCCTGGTGCCGGCCTTTGCCACCTGGCTGCCCAGCCATGTTTGACGCCGGGCTGCGGGTAGAGGAACCTGCGCGCGGTCTGGTCATCGTCACCATCGACCGGCCCGCCGCCCGCAACGCGCTGACCACGGCCAGCGGGCGGGCGCTGGTCGATCTCTATACCCGGCTGGCCATGCGCCCGGAGATGCGGGCGCTGGTGATCACCGGCAGCGGGGACAGGGCCTTCTGCTCCGGCGCGGATCTGAAGGAGCGGGCGACCCTGAATGCCGAGGCCGCCCGCGCCCAACACCTGACCCACCGTCTGGGCCTGACCCTGCGGGGCAGTTTCGAGTTTCCGGTGATCGCGGCGGTGAACGGGGCCGCCCATGGCGGCGGGGCCGAACTGGCCCTGTCCAGCGATCTGGTCATTGCCGCGACCAACGCGCGGTTTGCCCTGCCCGAACTTCAGCGCGGCGTGATGCCGGGGATGGGCGGAACACAGTTCCTCGCCCGGGCGCTTGGCGGACGGCGCGCGTTGGACCTGCTGCTGAGCGGCGCAGAGCTGGACGCCCCCCGCGCCGAAGAGCTGGGCCTGGTCAACCGCGTGGTCCCGCCCGACAGGCTGATGGACGAGGTGATGCGATATGCCGACCGCCTGATGGCGCTGCCCCCCCTCGCCGTGCAGGCCGCCGTGCGCAGTACCCGTGGCGCCGCCGATTTCGGAGGCCCCGCCGGGCTGGCCCTGGAACTGGCGCTGCACCAGCGGCTGATGGCCAGCGAGGACCGCGTCGAAGGCGCCCGCGCCTTTGCCGAAGGCCGGCCCCCGGTCTGGCAGGGCCGGTAGGGCGCGGATCTGCCGGGCGGGTGGTCACTGACCGGCCCGGCCAGCCTGCCTCCTGTCTACCGGTCGGCCTGCGGCGCCCGCCCGCCGTCTGCCACGTCCCGGACGCCCTGCGATCGGCGACCGGTCTCACTCTTCCGTCCAGATCACCTCCACGTCGCGCAGGCCGGGTTCGGCGCTCAGCGCGGCGGCCAGCAGTCGGGTGCGGAAATGGGTGCGCACGTAATCGGCGACAAAGCGCGACGGCGCCTGCAAGGTCAGCACCGGCGCCTCGTCCTCTACCGGCACCAGCCGCGCGAACCAGGCGTCGAAGACAGCGGGGTCCTGAGCGCGCAGCTTCTCGCAGGTGGCGCCCCAGGGCGTGCCCGATCCGGGCGCCGGTACCGCGCTGGCGGCAAAGGGGACCACGTTGTCGGGCACCTCCGGGGCTTCGGGGCGCCCGGTCATGCGGGCGGCGAAATCGGGGCCAACCGCGTCCCAATGCGGCATCGTCTCGCGCAGCACGGCATCGAAATCGATCCGGTGTTGTGCCACCCTGCCCCGCGCCGCCGGTACGCTGACCGCGATCCAGCCCCGCGCCCGCATCGCCGCGATCTCCCTCTTGGCCGTGCGTTCGGTGACGCCCCACATCCGGGCCATTTCCTTCTGGGCGACGGCAAAGCTTTCCTGCCGCCAGTTGAACCGTGCCGTGATCAGCAATGACAGCCGCATCGCCAGCCGTCCGACATCCGCATTGCCACGGGCGGTGGTCACCAGCAGCGCGGTGATGATATCGTATTTGCGCGATGACGCGCCCGGACCCGTCAACCGCTTGTGCGTATCCAGGGCCGCGGAGGGCCCCTGTCCTGTCCATGTCCGCATCTCTGCCCTCGTTCGACGGTGCCCCGGTCCTGCCATTCGGGATGCAACCTGTCTGCGCAGGTGATTTGAACGCTTTTCCCGATCTTGCAGCGATTAGCGTTGAAGAGGCGGGACTTGTCAAGGATTCGAGTCACTTGGGCCTCGGTCTCCTAACCTGTTTCGAAGAAAAAGGGTATGTATTTGGTATAGGGGGTCGTGCTGTATGTCCCCCCAAACAGCCAGGATGTCCCCTCAACCGCTTGTGTGTCGCCCCATGGTGTCCCCCCATCTGTCGCGACCTTGTCCATCAGGCAGCGGTCGCGCCGGGACACTGCGATTCGCGGCGGGGCGGCTGGTTATCCGCGGATAAGCCTGGCCTGGCGACCGCTGTGCGCCCTTCAGCTCCAGTATAATTGCAACTCGACAAAAATGGCAAATTGGGCGTAAACCGGAGGAGAACAACAATTTGCGTTTGAGGTGCCGCGTGCTGACCCATACCGACTTGCGGGAGATTCAGTCCCGCTCGCTCAAGATGCAGAGCTGGATCCGTCAACAGACCTTCTCCCCCGAAAGCCGCAAGACCCTGCGCCGGTTTTCCTCCTGGGAGGTGGCGGAGCTGATCCTGGGCATCAACCAGAACACCTTTCGCGGCAAGATGGCGGCCGATCCCTCCCTGCCCTCCGGCATGGTTGAGCCCGAGGGCCGCCAGCGCTGGTTCACCCTTGAAGAGGTCAACACCCTACGCCGCAAGCTCAAGCCGCGCGGCAAGACCCTGATGCCGCCGCGCCCCGGCGGCCGGGCCTTCCGCACCGCCATCGCCAATTTCAAGGGTGGCGCGGGCAAGTCCACCGTGGCGCTGCATTTCGCCCATGCCGCCGCGCTTGAGGGGTACCGCGTGCTCTGTGTCGATTTCGATCCGCAGGCCACGCTCAGCCATTCCATGGGCCTGACCGATGTCAGCGAGGAACGCACCGTCTGGGGCATCATGGCCCGCGACCTGATCCGCGAGACGGAGGCGCAGAATGCCGCCCCCCGCGGCGCTGCCAGTGGCACCGCGCTGCCGGAACGCACCCTGCCCTCCTCCATCACCGGGCTGGGCATCCAGGATCTGCGGGTCAGCGATTTCATCCAGCCGACGAACTGGCCGACGATTGATCTGATCCCGTCCTGTGCCAATGCGGCCTTTGTCGAATTCGCCTCGGCCCAGTACCGGCACCTGAACCCGGAATGGTCGTTCTTCGCGGCGGTGAACCGGTTCCTGGACCAGCTGCCCGATGATCAATGGGACCTGGTGTTCTTCGACTGCCCGCCGGCGATCGGCTACCAGTCGATGAATGCGGTCTTTGCCGCGGACATGCTGTATGTGCCGTCGGGGCCGGGCTATTGGGAATACGATTCCACCACCTCCTTCATCGGGCAATTGTCGGAGGCGCTGGAGGATCTGGCCTATGGGTTCGACGATACCTTATCCGCGGATAAGATTACCCTGCCCAAGGCGTTTCACGACGTCCGCTTCCTGCTGACGCGGTACGAGCCGGGCAACGATCTGCACCGCGCGATGTTCGAGGCCTTTGGCAAGGTGTTCGGCGACAAGATGGCCGAACACCCGGTCGAGATGACGCGCGCTGTCGAACAATCCGGCCGGTTCCTGAGTTCGATCTACGAAATGGACTACCGCGACATGACCCGCGAAACCTGGCGCCGTGCCCGCGCCAGTTTCGACCGGGCCTTCGCCGAATACCGCGCGGCGATGCAACAGCATTGGGATGGCATGGCCGATGCGTCCTTATCCGCGGATAAGGTCCAGCCAGAGGAGGATAACACATGAGCCGCAAACGCCGCGTCTTCGATATCGACCTGCCGGAGGAGAACACCCCCCCGGCGGCCTCCGCACCGCCGAATGAGGAGCCGCCGCGCCGTGGCCCGATGGCCAGTGCCATTGCCGAAAACGCGCAGGCGGTGAAGGCCCGCAAATCCGCCGCCGATGCGATCCGCGAGGAGAACGATTCCCTGGCCCATGAATATGTCGCGCTGCGCGATGCCGGGCATGTCGTGCAGTCGATCCCGCTGGACGCGGTGCACACCAGCCTGTTGGTGCGCGACCGTATCCCCGGTGACGACATGGAACTGGACGAACTGGTCACCTCCATCCGGGAGCTGGGCCTGTCGAACCCGATCCGCGTGATGCCCCGGCCCGATGGCTCCGGCTACGAATTGATCCAGGGCCACCGCCGGCTGACCGCCTATCGTCGCCTGACCGAAGAAGACGGGCAGGGCGGCTGGGCCGAGATCCCGGCCCTGATCATGCCGGGGGAACCGGACATCAGCGGCCTGTATCGCCGGATGGTGGACGAGAACGTGATCCGCAAGGATCTCTCCTTTGCCGAGATGGCCTATGCCGCGCAGAACTACGCCGCCGAACCGGGCACCGACGCTCAGGATCTGGCTGGCGCGGTTGCCGCGCTGTTCCAGTCGGCGCCTTATTCCAAGCGCAGCTACATCCGCAATTTCGCCTATCTGCTCGATCAGCTCAGCGGCGCGTTGCGCTTCCCGACAGAGATCCCGCGCGCCCTTGGCGTTGCGCTGGCGCGGGAGATCAAGGCCCGGCCCGAGATCGTCGGCCAGATCCGCGAGGCGCTGGCCGATTGGGACAACCGCAGCATTCAGCAGGAGTTGGACATCCTGCGCGCCCACACCGGCCAGAACGATCCGGAAGTCGACGCACCGGCGCCGTCCGGCACCAGGGCAAAAGGGCAGGGCGGACGCACCAAGACCACATTCCATATCTCAAGTTCTGCCGGGCAGGTGAAATGCACCGCCGGTCCGGGGCGGCTGGAAATCAAGGTGGCGCGCGATTTCTCCACTATCGAGCGGGCGCGGCTGGAACGGGCGATCGCCTCCCTGATCGACGGGCTGGGCTAAGCTTATCCGCGGATAAGCTGGCCGGCGGATACGCCCCCGGACGCGTTGGCGCCGGGGGCGTTTGCGTGTCCGGCCCGCCGTCGCCGTCGCCGTCGTCGCGAACGCGTCGTCCCCCGTGTCGGCCTACAGACCGGCGGCTTTCGTCAGGTTCACCCGGAACCGATCACGGCGCCGTTGATAACGGCGGGTCATTTCGGCGGAAGCATGGCCAAGTTGTTTCTGCACATACCGTTCATCGACCTCCGCCGCGCTGGCCAGACCCGCGCGCAGGGAATGGCCGGAAAACAGCGCCAGCCGTTCCGCCTCCGGCAGGTCCGCACGGATACCCGCGTCGCGCACGCAGCGCTTGACCAGCCGGGCGACATGGCGGTCATTCAGCCGCCGGTCCAGCGCGCGCGTCCCATCGCGCGACGTGGCGACGAAGATCGGGCCAAAGTCGATCCGCGCGAAATGCAACCATTGCGCCAGCGCATGAACCGGGCAGGTCCGGTCCGAGGATCCGCGGCCGATTTCCACCTCGCGCCAGCCGGTCTTGGCATTCAGGGTCAGCAGAGCACCGGCCGCCATGATCTCCACCCAGCCGCCGCTGTCCGGCGTATCGTCCTTGTGCAGGTCTAGGCTGACGATCTCCGACCGGCGCAACCCCCCGGCATACCCCAGCAGCAGGATCGCGCGATCCCGCAGCCCGCGCAGATCATGGGGCAGAATGGCCGTCATCGCCAGGATGTCCTCCGCAAGGATCGCGGCCTTCTGCACCGGAGGGCGCGCGTGCCGGCGCCTGATCCCGGCCAGGACGGCGGCGATATGACGGTCCCGGCGATCCAGGGGCAGGCCACGTTGCGCGTAGTTCCAGCACAGGCCGGACAGGCGGCGGTCAATCGTGCTGACCGCCAGCGCCGGCCCCCGCGCCGTTCCCCTGGCCAGATCCGCAAGGTAGAGGCCGATCACCTCCGGCGCAGGGGGCAGGGGGTCTGTCCCTTTCATCCGACACCAGCGCGTGAAATGCGCCCAGTCGCGGGCATAGGCCGTCAGCGTATTCTCCGAGGTCGCCGCCCGCGCATAGTCGCGCGCGGTCTCCGCCAGCTGGTCCAGCGATCCCGATCCAGCCACATGCGCGGGCAGGGCAAAGCTGTTGCCGTCGGGTTCATCGTCCTGCACCGCACCCGGCGGGAAGGTCATTTTCTTTGTCTCCAGGCCCATGTTCGCCCCCTGATCCCGGCCCCGATGGGTCTGCGTGCCATCCTAGTCATCTATGACCGATAATGCAAATTTACTGGACATTTTTGAGTATCATAAGGTGAGGCGGTTTTTGCCTAAACTTGTGGTATAAAGCGCCGCCCACCTGTAGGCTGCGGCCATGACATTTGCCCGACCGGTTCATCAGAGTATCCTTGGCTCCTTGTCCGGGATACCATCCTGGATCACCTCCACCCGCGCGGAAGCCCCTGAAGATGTTGCGTTCTGTTCGGGCGCGGCGCTGAACCACCTGCATCTTGTGTTGGAACGCGAGGACGTTCCCCAAGCCTTGTTGCGTGACCGGCTCGCGCTGCGCGCCGCAGAGGCTTGCGTCGCGTTTTCCGGGCGTCCCGAGCGGGCCGCAGAGCTGCGCGATGCGGTGCACCTGTTGCGCCCCGGCGACCTGCCCGGACCGGCCGGTGAAACCTGTCTTGAATGGCGGCGGGCTGCGGAGCGGCCCCTCTCGGTCAAGGCGCTGGCCCGCGCGCTGCCGGGCGCTGAGCCGGGGCAGATCGCCACATGGCTCGACGCGGGATGCGGACCGCCGGTGACCCGTGCGGCGATGGTTCTGGAGGCGGTGCAGTCCGATGCCCCGCGCGCGCAGGCGCCGGCACTGGTGCTTGCCGATGCCGCCCTCACCCAGGCCCTTGGTTGGCCTCATCTGGTCCCGCTGCTGGCCGCGGGCCTGAAGCGAGCCGATCTGCGCAAGCGGGGCTGTGACCTGCGGCTGGCCTGTCATCGTGGGCTGATTGGATCGGCGGTTGAGGCCGTGCGGCAGGCTGCCGACCTCACGCGCCGGGCGGCGCATCTGAAGGCGGTCGCGCCCAAGCTGCGTGCCAAGGGGGCGGGCGCCGCCGTCGAGATTTTCCTGACCCGCGATGCCGTGGCGCCCTCGGCCTTGCCCTTGCCGGATCGTGCGGCGCGACGGCTTTGTGACCGGTTGGTTGAGCTCGGCGCGGTGCGCGAGCTGACGGGCCGCGACACCTTCCGGCTCTACGGAGCGTAGCGATGGCGAAGGATCGCTCTGACCCTGAGCTTGATCGCGAACTGGCGGAACTGCCGCCCGATCTGCGCTGGCGCGAATGGATGCGGCGGATCGAGGCGGTGCTCTTTGCCTCTGCCGCGCCAGTCCCGCGCGAGGATCTGGCGCGGATCGTGGGGCAGGGGGCCTCGGTCGACCTGTTGGTCGAGGACCTTGCTGCCGATCTGGAGGGCCGGGCGTTTGAGATCGCGCAGGGCGCCGCCGGCTGGATGTTCCGGACGCGCGCGACCTACGCCCCCGCGATCCGCGCTGCGGCGGATGTCGGCGACCAGCTGCTGGACCTGAGCGAATTCGACGTCGCGGTCCTGGCCGCCATCGCTTACCACCAGCCGATCACCCGCGACGGGCTGAAGGACATTTTCGGCAAGGAGATCAGCCGCGATCTGATCGGGCGGCTGCATGCGCAGGCTCTCATTGGCACCGGGCCGAGGGCTCCGCGCCGTGGCGCGCCCTACACCTTCGTCACCACTGAGCAATTCCTAGTCGCGTTCGGGCTGGCGAGCCTGAACGATCTTCCCGATCGGGAGCAGTTGAACGATGCGGGCGTGGGCGTTTTATAAGCGGCTGTCGGGTTTCTGGAGAACCCATTATAGGGCATGTGGTGGTGCTTCTAGTGGACATTTCGTGAGCTTCTTTGTGGGCAATTGGTGAAACGAGCGACACCGATGACTATCTGCCGCGGCATCTGATGCCCGAACTGCGTGACTCGCTGGCAACGGCCCGCGTGGTAAACCTTGTCGGGCCACGGCAGGTGGGCAAGACCACGTTGGTGCGCGATCTCTTCCGGTTGGGGCGGTTCATCACGCTGGACGATGCCGCGATCCTGGCCGCGATGGAGGCCGACCCCGAAGGTCAGCTGACTGCCCTGGCCGAGGTGCAGCCTGACACGCCGGTCATCATCGACGAGGCTCAGCGGTCCCCGAAGCTGGCGCTGGCTATCAAGAAGATCGTCGAGCGTAATCGCCGGAAGGGCCAGTTCGTGCTGACCGGGGCCGAGGTCAACCGCGCCCCCGCCAGCCGTCTGATCGACTGGGCGATGCAGCCGGTCCCGCGCCTGGCGCAGATCGCCGACCCCGCGCCGCTGGGCCGCAAGGATTATGCCAAGCTGATCCTGATGGGGGGCTACCCCGAGATCCGCGCGCTGCCCCTTAGGTCGCGTCAAAGGCAGTATCGCGATTATATTGACGCGGTGGTGGAGCGCGACGTTGCCGATGTCATGCCGGTAAGGAAGCCCGACGCGCTGCGGTTCCTGATCGACCAGATGGCGGCGCGGACGGCGCAAGAGATCAACACCTCTGAACTTGCGAAACTCGCAAAGCTCAAGCGCGAAACGGTTGATCAGTACCTCGACGTGCTGATGCGGTTGTCGCTGGTAATCAAGCTGGGCGCCTGGATTCCTGGGGAAAGCAAACGAGATATCAAGCAGCCGAAGTTCCATTTCGTGGATACCGGCGTTGCCGCCGCGCTGCGCCGGCTGAATGAAAGGTCATTCGACATCGGCAACAGCCCGGAGGCCCTGGGCGGTCTGCTGGAAAGTTTCGTCGTGGGCGAGTTGCAGCGCGCCCTGCCGCTACAGGACGAGGACTATCGCCTATACCACTGGCGCAGCGCGGACCGGCGAGAGATTGACGTGCTGATCGACGGAGGCCACCGGCTGGTAGGGGGCGAGGTCAAGGCCGCGACCAGCGTTGCCGCCGAGGATTTCAAGCATCTGAAATGGTTCGCCAAGGATGGGCCGGGCAAGGGGCGCAGCACCGTTGGAATCGTGTTCTACCTTGGGCAGGACAAGCTGACCTTGGGGGATGGAAACTTTGCTCTCCCGGTCAGCGCACTTTGGTCGGCGGCGGATCCGGGTTAGAGGTGCCGCGATGCAGGTGTAGGACCGTGTCGTCGCCGAAGACGGGCCGGATGCCGGCACAGGATCATCACATCTGGCTTTTGGTCCGCTGCGTGATCACAACAAGGCGCCTGAAGAGCCATTCGAAGGCGGGCTCTGCGCGGGGTGCTGCCTTGCGTGGAGATGACGTGGCACGGCTCGGACCGTGTCAGTTGGTTTCTCCCAATGCGTCAAGAACACCGCAGCAGTCTATCCGGCCGCCCCCTTCGCAGTGGCGGCTCAGCGCACGCAATCTCTGTGCTAGCGCGGAGAGATCGGCGATCTTGCTCTCGACATCCTGCAGGTGCCGCTGGGTCAAGGCGTCCACGTCATCACAAGAGCGTTCGGCTTCGGACGAGAGGTCGGCCAGTTCCCGGATCTGTTCGATCGAAAAGCCAAGTGAACGGCACCGTCGAATGAAGCGCAGGCGGTCTATCTGCACGTTGCCATAGACCCTCTGGTTGCTCGCGCTGCGCAGTGCGGCGGGCATCAGGCCTGTCTGTTCGTAGTACCGAATGGTCGGAACCTTCGTGCCGGTCAGTTTTGCCAGATCGCCGATGCGGATGTTTTCGGTTTTCATGCCTTGCCCCTCAAGTGGCTAGAGGGGCTATGCATAGTCCGAATCAAACGCCTTTGCGAGGTCGCCATGCCATGCTGTTCCACTGATACCTGTGCCTCCTCGAACGCTGCGACTGCGGACGAACGGTTCCGCCGTGTGCTCTGGGTCGTCCTCGTCATCAACGCGGGCATGTTCATGCTGGAGCTGGCCGCAGGGATGATTGCGGGCTCTGCGGCACTACAGGCCGATGCGCTGGATTTTCTGGCTGATGCGGCGAACTACGCGATCAGCCTGGCGGTCATCGGGGCGGGCTTGCGCTGGCGCGCGGGGGCGGCATGGGTCAAAGGCGCATCCATGGGCCTTTTCGGGCTTTGGGTGCTGGGGACGATCCTGTGGCACATTGCGAAGGGCTCCGTGCCGGATGCGCCGACGATGGGGGTCATCGGGATGCTGGCGTTGGTGATGAACCTGATCTGCCTGCTTTTGCTGACGGCCTTCCGGGCGGGGGATGCGAACATGCGGTCGGTCTGGATCTGTTCACGCAACGATGTCATTGCGAACGGAGCGGTCCTTCTGGCCGCTGCGGGCGTGTTCGGCACAGGCCATGGCTGGCCCGATTTCACCGTGGCCGGGTTGATGGCCACGCTTGCCCTGCATGGGGCCTGGCAGATCATGCGGGATGCACGCCGTGAATGGCGACTGATGGCTATACCCGCGCTGCACTAGAACAACACTTGGAATGAGGTTTGGAGATATGCTGACATTGCAATCGGATCGCCTGCAGGAGCTGCGCCGTGTCCGCGGTATCGGCCGGACGAAACTGGCCAAGCTTGCGGGGCTGACCGAGCGTCAGATCGCGCGGCTGGAAGGGGCATTGCCGATGAAGGGAGACCTGACGGCAGATGTGGCGCTGCGTCTCGCGGCCGCGTTGCAGGTCGAGCCGGAAACACTGCTGGGCGACAAGGCGTTGACAGATATGGATCTTGCCAGACCCGCACGCAGTTGCAGCTGTTGCTGACACGCGGTCAGGTTTATGCGACGCGTAGGCCCTTGTCGTGACATCGGCTAGGCGAGGCCTCCGCATGGGCCTGAGCCCACCAGGGGGCGGGGCGTCTCGAACGCCTGTCAGCCAAAGCTTGAATGACCTGCGAGTGCAGGAAAGGGCGCCGCATATCGCGGCGCCCTCAGAGGTTAGCCGAGGCAGTCCGTCAGGCTGGAGGCGAGGTTGCGCAGCAGCTGCGGGTAGAGGTCCGCGCCCGGTTCCAGATCTGTGCCCAGCGGGTCCATGATGCCGGTCTGCGCATCGGTGCCACGGAATACCGTTGCGACGAGATCAGGGTTGAACTGTGGCTCGGCAAAGGCGCAGGAAACGCCCAGTTCGGCAACCTTGTGCTGGATCTCCTCGATCCGGGCCGGGCTGGGGTCCGAGGCATCGCCCAGGGTGATCGAGCCGCGGGCCGGAAAGTCGAAGCGGTTTTCAAAGTACTGGTAGGCGTCGTGGAACACCACGAAGTTCGCGCCGCGCACCGGATCGAGCTGGGCCGAGATCTCACCGATCAGGTTCTCGAGGTTGGTCTTTCCGGCCTCTGCATTGGCGCTGTAGGTGGCGGCGTTTTCTGGGTCGAGCTCCGACAGTTCCGACGCGATGACGTCGAGCCAGACGCGCGCGTTCTCCGGGTCTAGCCAGGCGTGCGGGTCATGGCCGTGATGGTCGTGGCCCTCGTGTGCATGCTCGTCATGATCATGGTCGTCGTGTGCATGCTCGTCGTGGTCGTGTTCGTCGTGATCATGTTCCTCGTGGTCGTGATCATGCGCATCTTCATGATCATGGTCGTGGTGATCATCCTCACCGTGATCATGGCTGTGCGCCTCAAAGGTTGCACCTTCACGGAACTCGAGTTCGGTCGTTCCGTCCGTTTCCACCAGCTCGATCACGTGGGCGTTGTCCGCCAGTGCCTCAATCGAGCCTGCCAGCCAGGGCTCAAGCGACTCGCCGATCCAGAAGACTGCATCTGCGCGATTGAGCGCCGCAGCCTCTGAGGGACGCAGCGAATAGCCATGGGGGGATGCGCCGGGCTGGACCAGAAGGTCAGGGGTGCCCAAGTCACCCATGACGATGGAAACCAAGGAATGAACCGGCGGAATGTCGGCGGCAACCGAGGGAACCTCGGCCGAAGCCGCGCTTGCGAGACCCAGGACGGAGACAGCTCCAAGGAGTAGTTTTCTGGACATGACGACCTCTGCGTTATGTTGTAACACTGCGCGATTGGCTATACGTTACGATATCACATTTCAACCCAAAGCTACGGGAGAACCAAATGAAAGTGGTCGGGTTTTCAAAGCATGACCATGCCGTCTGCATGGCAGAGCAGGTCGCCGTGGCAGAGGATCGCTGCGCGGAACGACGCCTTCAGTTCACGCCGGTGCGTCGAAGGGTTCTCGAGATCCTGCTGGAGGATCACAAGGCGCTTGGCGCTTACCAGATCCTCGATCGGCTGAAGGGTGAAGGATGGGGGGGGCAGCCGCCGCTGGCCTACCGGGCGCTGGACTTTCTGGTGACCCACGGTTTCGCGCACAAGGTCGAGCGGCTGAATGCCTATGTGGCCTGCCTGCACCCTGGAGAGACCCATTTCCCTGCCTTCATGATTTGTCGTGTATGCGACTCGGTGGCCGAAACGGTCTCGGCGCCGTCGAAAGGGTTGCTGGGCGCAGCGGCGCGCGCGGCTGGGTTTCGGATTGAGCAGACCGTCGTCGAGGCCCTCGGGGTCTGTCCTGCCTGCATCGAGCAGGGACTTGAGCAATGAGTCTGTTTGAGTTCTCGGACGTCAGCCTGCGCCTGGGAGACAGCCAGATCCTGGCACGTGTTTCGATCAGCATGAAATCGGGTGAGATCGTCACCATCGTCGGGCCGAACGGATCGGGGAAATCGACCCTGCTACGCCTGCTGATTGGCTCTCTTGTCCCAAGCGAAGGCCGCATCACCACTGCGCCGGGGCTGCGTATCGGCTATGTGCCGCAACGACTGGCGCTTGATCCGACGCTGCCGATGACCGTTGCTCGTTTGCTGTCGCTGCGCCGCAAGGTGAGTGCGGCGCAGATTGAACAGGCGCTGGTCGAGGCAGGCGTCGCGGGGCTGTCACGTCGGCAGATCAGCGCCTTGTCGGGCGGGCAGTTGCAGCGGGTCATGCTTGCCCGGGCTTTGCTGGCCAATCCCGATCTTCTGGTGCTCGATGAAGCGACGCAGGGCCTCGACCAACCGGGGGTTGCCGCTTTTTATCGACAGATCGAGGAGGTCCGCCAGAGCCGCGGCTGTGGCGTGTTGATGGTCAGCCACGATCTGCACGTGGTGATGAGCGCCAGTGACAGGGTCATCTGCTTGAACGGCCATGTCTGCTGTCAGGGGGCACCGCAACATGTCGCCTCGGCCCCGGAATACCGTGCTCTCTTTGGCGAGGGCACACGCGGGGCATTGGCCCTTTACACGCATCACCATGATCACCGGCACGATCCGGTTGCGAACGAGGCGGCAGAATGACCCTGGTGAACACCATCCTTGACGATTTCATCCTGCGCGCCGTGCTGGCGGGCCTTGGGCTGGCGCTGGCAACGGCACCGCTTGGCTGCTTCGTGGTCTGGCGCCGCATGGCCTATTTCGGCGACGCCACCGCGCAGGCGGCGATCCTTGGTGTGGCCCTGTCGCTGACCTTTTCCGTGTCGGTCTTCTTGGGCGTGCTGGCGGTGGCTCTGGCCATGGCGCTGACCGTCTCGTCGCTGAGCGGGCGCGGCTTTGCCATGGACACCATGCTGGGCGTTCTGGCGCATTCGGCATTGGCCTTCGGGCTGGTGGCGGCTTCCTTTCTCAGTGGCATCCGCATCGACCTGATGGCCTATCTCTTCGGGGACATTCTGGCGGTCATGCCCGACGATCTTGCAGTGATCTGGGGCGGCGCGGTGCTGGTGCTGGGTCTTGTGGGCTGGCGCTGGTCGGGGCTGCTTACCGCCACGCTCAACCCCGATCTGGCGCGGGCCGAAGGCGTCGATCCGCGGCGCGAACAACTGGTTCTGACGCTGGCGCTGGCGATCACCGTGGCCGTGGCCATCAAGGTGGTGGGGGCGCTTTTGATCACCGCCATGCTGATCATTCCCGCTGCCACCGCCCGCCCTTTCAGCCGCACGCCCGAGGTGATGGCCGGGCTTGCGGTGCTGATCGCGGGTGGCTCGGTGATTGGCGGGATCGAGGCGTCTTACTACTTTGATACGCCGACCGGGCCGACCATCGTCTGCGTGGTCGCGATCCTCTTTGCGCTGTCGGTTTCGACCGCAGGGCTGTGGAGGCGGCGCTAAGCCGGCCTCAGCCGCGGCGCTGGAGAAAGATCACATTGTCCTCCACCCGCGCGGTCTGGCCCTCGGGGCCGCTGGCGTCGCGCGCGATTTTGCAAAGGCAGAGCTTGTGCCAGTCCTGCAGGGCTAAGCGCATGCCTGCCAGCGAATCTTCGGCCGTGGGAAAGTGCGTGTTCTCGGGCGACCAGGACCAAGGCGCGCGCGAGCCATGTTCGGTGATCAGCAGGTGACCATTCGGCGCTACCGCAGCGGCGGCGCGGGCGAGCACCTCAGACCGTGGCCAGTCCTGTGGAGAGTGCAGGAAGCTTGCCGTCACCAGATCGAAACTGCCCTTGGGGAATGAGGTCGCCAGATCGTGCTGGGCAAAGGTGATCCGCTCGGTCACGCCGTTTCGGGCCGCATTCTTGGCGGCGAAGTCAAGCGCGACGGAGGAGACATCCACCGCCGTCACCTGCCAAGTGCAGAGCAGGCGGGCCGGCACGTAATCCACATGGAACTAGCTGCAGGCGTTGCCGCGCACCACGTCAAGCCGGACCTGCAGCCTGTCCGGCCCGGTGATGCGCGCAAACTCGGCGGCGAGCCGCGCGATGTCCTGAGCCAGCAGCGCCTGTCCGGCAGCCGCCCCGCTGCGGGCGGCGCGGCAGGCGCCTTGTACCAGATCCGCGACGTCGCGCAGAGGAACGCTGACGTGCAGTCCGGGCAGGCGGCCGTCTGGCAGAGCGTCGAGCCATTGGCTGAAGAGCGGCGGCAGACGGCGCTGCCAGATCGCGGCGGCACAGCCGGGTCGGTGGAGGTCCCGCAGAACCTCCACCGACCCGCCCTTCACCACATCTGTCGCGCCCTTGGCAAGGTCCAGCATCACGCTGCCTGCGGTGCGCGGCGCCAGCCGGGGAACGGATCGGGCAGATCTTCCCACTGGTGCGGTACGAAGTCTGCCTCGTCTCCGACAAGCGCCGCATCAAGGGCCGCCGTGATTGCAGCCTTGTCCATGCCGGCACCGATGAAGACCAGTTCCTGCCGGCGATCGCCGTAGGGCTCCTGCCAGTGCTGCGCCAGATATTCGCGCGCCTGCGGATGATCGGGCCAGCGGTCTTTTGGAACTGTCGCCCACCACTGTCCCATCGGCGCGATGCTGCTCAGCGCGCCGGCAAGCGAGAATTCCGCCAGCCAATCGGGGCGCGTTGCGATCCAGAAATGCCCCTTGGCGCGGATCACGCCGGGCAGGGGTCCGTTCAGCACATCGTGGATCTTCTGCGGATGGAAAGGGCGCCGTGCCCGGTAAACAAAGGAGGACACGCCATATTCCTCGGTCTCGGGCACATGGTCGGCAAAGCCGTAGAGTTCCTTGGCCCACATCGGGTGCAGATGCGCCTTGTCGAAATCGAACAGGCCGGTGCCCATGATGCGATTGGCCGGTACCTTGCTGTGATCGGTCTCGATGATCTGCGCATCGGGATTGAGCGAGGTGATGATCTTGCGTGCGGCATCCAGCTTGTCCGGCCCGGCGTCCGACACCTTGTTCAGCACCACCACATCGGCGAATTCGATCTGATCGACCAGAAGGTCAACCAGGGTGCGGTCGTCCTCTTCGCCCAGGCTTTCGCCGCGATTCCGAATGAAGTCGTGACTGGAATAGTCGTTCAGCAGGTTCACCGTGTCGACCACGGTCACCATCGTGTCGAGGCGCGCGGTGTCGGAGAGGCTTTCGCCGAATTCGTCGCGGAAGTCGAAGGTCGCGGCGACAGGCAGCGGCTCGGCGATGCCGGTGCTCTCGATCAGCAGATAGTCGAAGCGCCCTTCCTCGGCCAGGCGGCGCACTTCGATCAGCAGGTCGTCGCGCAGCGTGCAGCAGATGCAGCCGTTGGTCATCTCGACCAGCTTTTCCTCGGTCTGGCTAAGGTTGGCGCCGCCATCGCGCACAAGATCGGCGTCGATGTTCACCTCGGACATGTCGTTGACGATAACCGCAACGCGGCGGCCATCGCGGTTGTTCAGCACGTCGTTGAGAAGCGTGGTTTTGCCGGCTCCGAGGAAGCCCGACAGCACGGTGACAGGCAGGCGGGTGTCGCTGGCTGGCATCTTTGTCTCCGCTCTTGAGTTGATATGTTATAGCATAACATACTAGGGAGGCGGCAGGGCGCCCGCAACCGGGATTTCGTGGGCAGGCGACCGCGAAGGCACGGAACCGCCCAACAGTTGACACGAACACAAGGACTTACCTCATGTTGAGAACACGTATGGCGCAAGGTGCCGTGGCAATGCTCGCACTTGCCGCCGCCCAGGGGGCGCTGGCCGACGAAGATCGCACCGCTTGGAGGCTTTTCATCGCCGATCAGGCAGACGGCACGGTGACCGTGGTGGATCGTGACACGCCGGATCAACGGTGGAGCTTTGACTTCGCCGGACCGTCGCGGCTTTACGGGTCGCCCTCCGGGCAGGCCGTGATCGCGGTGCAATCGGATGATGACCGGGTCGACTTCCTCAGCAGCGGCATCGCGCTGGAGGGACATGGCGACCATTCCGACATCGCCATCAGCGATCCCGCAGCGATGGACGCGCATCTGACCGGGCCGCGCCCCTTCCACGTCGTGACCCATGGCCACGAGACAGCGATCAACTTCGATCAGGGCGGCTATGTCTCGTTCCTGTCCGAGGGTCCGTTGCAGGACGGCACGCTCGAGGTCGAGGAGTTTGCGCAGAACCGGGCGCATCATGGGTTTGCCGCCCCGTTGGGGAACGTGATCGTCAGCTCTGTCGCCTCGGAAGGCGAGGTCGCGGAGGGCAGCGCGCCGCCCCGCGTCGGAATCGCGGCCTATGACGCGGACGGCACCCTGATCGGCGACGTCGCCACCTGCACCGACCTGCATGGCGAAGCCTTCTCGGGCAGCTACCTGCTGGCAGGCTGCAAGGAAGGGGTGATTGCGGTGTCCGAGGCCGATGAAGGCGCCGAATTCACCATGTTGTCCTATCCCGAGGACTTCCCCGAAGAGAAAACCGGCACATTGCTGGGCTCTGCAGCGATGCAGATCTTCCTCGGTGATTTTGGCCGTGAGTCGGTGGTGATCATCGACCCCACGACCGAGCCCTATTTCACCCGCGTCGAGCTCTCCTTCCGGCGTGTCGACTTCGTGCTGGATCCTGCCATACCGCAATTCGCTTATATCCTCACCGAGGACGGGACGCTGCACCGGCTCAATATGCTTTCGGCGGAAATCGAAGCATCGGCGCGTATTACCCAGCCCTATTCCATGGATGGTCACTGGCGCGATCCGCGTCCGCGGCTGGCCGTGGCCGGGGATCGCATCGCGCTGACCGATCCGCTGCAAAGCCTGGTGCGGCTGGTCGATCCCGCCAGCCTTGAAGAAACGGCGACCATTCCCGTCGAGGGGCTGCCCTACAACATTCTCGCGATCGGCGGCAGCGGTCTGACCCACTGACGCGCTCTCGGAAGAATAGGGAAAGGGCCCGCCATTGGCGGGCCCTTTCTGATTGGTTTGCTGACTGTGGCCCTTTTGGGGGGGGCGATCACGCGGGGACGATGACACCCGGCAGAGTGTTGTTGAGCATGGTCTCGTTTGGCTGGAAGTGGATGACCGATCGGATCGACTTGCCCGCGTGCAGCAGGTCGAAGGCGGTGTTGATCTGCTCATGCGTCATGTTGTGGGTGATGTAGGGATCGACATCGAAATCCCCTCGCAGCCATTCGTCCACCATGCCCGGCAGCTGACTGCGTCCCAGCACACCGCCGAAGGCAGACCCGCGCCAGACCCGGCCCGTGACCAGCTGGAAGGGCCGGGTCGAGATTTCCTCGCCGGCACCAGCGACGCCGATCACGGTACATTCGCCCCAGCCCTTGTGACAGCATTCCAGCGCCGCCCGCATGACGTTCACATTGCCGATGCACTCGAAGCTGTAGTCGACGCCGCCATTCGTCATCTCGACGATGACCTCCTGGATCGGCTGGGAGAAATCGGCGGGATTGATGCACTCGGTCGCGCCCAACTGCCGCGCCAGCGCGAATTTCTCGGGGTTGGTGTCGATACCGATGATGCGCGACGCGCCCTGCATCTTCGCGCCCTGGATCACGGCCATGCCGACGGCGCCAAGGCCGAAGACGGCAACGGTGGCGCCGATCTCGACTTTTGCGGTGTTGCGCACGGCGCCCATACCGGTCGGGATAGCGCAGCCCATCACCGACGCCTTCGACAGCGGGGCGTCCTTGCTGATCTTGGCCACGGCGATCTCCGGCAGCACGGTGTATTCGGCGAAGGTCGAGGTGCCCATGTAGTGGTGGATCTTCCGCCCCTTGTAGCTGAACCGCGAGGTGCCGTCGGGCATCACGCCCGCGCCCTGCGTCTTGCGGATGGTCTGGCAGAGGTTGGTCTTGCCCGACTTGATGTAGGGGCAGTTCGGATCCTCGGGCGTGTAAAGCGGGATCACGTGATCCCCCGGCTTCACGGATGTCACACCGGCGCCCAGCTCTTCGACGATCCCGACAGCCTCATGGCCCAGAACCGCTGGGAACAGCCCTTCGGGATCGGCGCCGGACAGGGTGAACATGTCGGTATGGCACAGGCTGGTGGTGACGATGCGGATCAGGACTTCGCCTTCCTTGGGGCCGTCGAGGTCGATTTCCTCGATTTCCAGCGGACGGTTCGGCTCCCAGGCGACGGCGGCGCGGATCTTCATGATGCGTTTCCTTCTTGTTGTGCTGGGTATGGGTGTTACATGGTAACGCCCGTGCCGCGAGCGTTCTGACCCGCGCCTTTCAGCCAATCACCGGGCCATATTGGCCACCACAGGACAGGACGATGCTTGAGCAGACCGAGGGCGCCGACCAGAGGCGGCAGAGTGCGCTGATCGTCTACCCCGGCTTCAAGACCCTGGAGGCGACAGGGCCTCTCAGCGTGTTGGGCTATGCGTCGCAGCACCTGGCCGCCGCAGGGCGCCCGGGGGGCTACGATGTGGTCATCGCCGCACCCGAAGCCGGGGCCGTTCCCTCGGACTCGCTGATGTCGTTGGACGCCTCCGTCGCGCTGCGCGATCTGGAAGCGTCCGACACGGTGCTGATCGCCGGCGCTGCCCGGATCGAAGACGCGCTTGCGAGAGAGACGGCGCTGGTGGCGTGGTGCCGGGACCGTGGCCCGAAGGTGACCCGCTGTGCGGCGCTCTGTACGGGGTCGTTCTTTCTGGCAGAGGCCGGTCTGCTGGAGGACAAGCGCGCCGCGACCCACTGGAATTACGCGGACCGGCTCCGCCAGCGCTTTCCGCGGGTCGAGGTGGATGCCGACGCGATCTTCGTGCAGGCGGGTCGCTTCTGGACCTCTGCCGGGGTGACGGCTGCCATCGACCTGACCCTGGCCTTCGTTGAGCAGGACTATGGCCGCGACATCGCGCTGGCCGTGGCGCGCGACATGGTGATGTATCTGAAGCGTCCCGGCGGTCAGTCGCAGTTCAGCACGCTGCTGACGGGCCAGATGGCGGGGCAGGGGGGCGGGCCGAACAGCATGACGGAGGTGCTGGCCTGGATGGGGGCTCGGCTGGGCGAGCCCCTGACTCTCGACGGGATCGCAACTGCCCATGGCATGAGCGTGCGCAGCCTGAGCCGCGCCTTCGCCGCCGAGATCGGTGCCTCGCCGATGGCCACGCTTGAAAGCCTGCGCTGCGACACGGCCAAGGCGCTTTTGCTGGACACTGACCTGCCGATGAAGACCGTCGCCTTTCGTGCGGGGTTCAGAACCGACGAACAGATGCGCAAGGCGTTTCGCCGCCGCTTTTCCCTGTCCCCGCGCGACTACCGCGCCCGCTTTGCGACCGCCGGGATGTAGACGGACGTGTCCCAAGGGTGTTGAAACCCCGGGCGCGCGATCAGTGAATGTAGGCGGTGCCACGCTCCTTCTCTGGATCTTCGACTGGGTCCAATACCAGCAGCAGGCGAGTTTCGCCGGTGCCGGCGATCGGGGGCGAGCGGTGCAGCAGTCCGGAGGGCGGGTTCTCCGACCACCGCGTGCCGCGCAGAACGATGGGCGCGCCGGTCGGAACGGTCAGCACCGTGTTTGGATCATCCCCGTTTGTCGACAGGCCGTATTGCGTTCCGGTGCCGCGATAGGTGCAGATCAGACGGGCGGTCACCGCGTCGATGTGGAATTTGCTACAGGCGTTGGTCTGGATGACATCCAGTCGCAGCTGCAGGTGGGCACATCCCATGACATCGGCAAAGATCGCCGCCAGCGCCGATGCATCTTCGATCAGCATGTTGCGCTCCGCACATTCCGGCGTGCCGCAAAACCGCGACACTTCGATCAGCGCGTCACAGAACGCTTCGGGCCTCAGAATGATGCGCGCCCTTGGTAGTTGCTCGGCCGGCAGGGTGTCGATCCAGCTCTGAAAACGGCTCAGTGGAGTCCGCTCCCAAAGAGCGGCGGCGGTGCCGGGGTTCCGAATGGCGGCCAGTCCTTCGGGGTCGGACGAGACTTGCGTGCAGTGCTGCAACTCTGTTGCTTCGTTGGTGATCATGCCTCGGCCTCCGGCGGCTGGTAGGGCAGGGACGAGTGGTGCAGCACGATCCGCAGGGTGCCCGTCTCGTCCTTCTTGTAGCCAAAGCTCTTGTCGACCGTCGTGACGGACCCGTCCTTGTTGGTGAGCTTGATCCAACCCATCCACATGGCGATGTCGCCCTGAAGGAAGGTCGCGGAGGTGATGTGTTCGCAGGCCCGCCAGCCCATGATCGCAAAGCCGTTGTCGAGGGGGTAGTCTTCTGAATGGCCGCAGAAATAGGCAAGCGCCCCGGCCTTGGTCGAGCGGAAGGTCTGTTCCCCGCTCGCCATCGTCGGTTTGAACAGCACAGGCCCGAGATTGTAGCCATAATATGCGTCGAGATTGGCCGAGGCGACCTGTCGCGCAGCCTCGATGCCCTCCTCCTCGAAAGCCTTGGAAATGGCGATCTTGCCATTGCCCCAGGTGACGAGCGCCTGCGCGATGTCTTCTTCGGTGATCTTCATGTCGGGATCCTTTTGCGTGGTCATTCGGGTTGCGCAGATGCGGCGCCGGGCGCGCGTGCCTCTGTCAGCAGGGCCTGCACGGCATCTTCCAGCGAAAGCGTGCGGGTGTCGGGCGCGCCATGGCGACGAATGGTCACGGTCTTCTCGTCGGCCTCCCGCCCGCCGAGGGCGATCTGCACGGGGATCTTGGCGAGCGCATGTTCCCGGACCTTGTAGCCGATCTTTTCGTTGCGCAGGTCGGTCTCGACCCGCAGCCCCCCAGCCTTTAACCGCTGCGCCACTTCCAGCGCCCAAGCGTCGGCCGCCCCCGTTACCGTCGCGACCACCGCCTGAACGGGTGCCAGCCATAGCGGCAGGTGGCCCGCGTGGTGTTCGATCAGGATGCCGGTGAACCGCTCAAGCGAGCCGAAGAGCGCGCGGTGCAGCATCACCGGGGCCAGCTTGTCGCCCGAGGGGGCGACATAGGTGGTGCCAAAGCGTTCGGGCAGATTGAAATCCACCTGCAGCGTGCCGCACTGCCAGTCCCGCCCGATGGCATCGCGCAGCACGTATTCCAGCTTGGGCCCGTAAAAGGCGCCTTCGCCCTCGAAGATCGTATAGGGATGCCCCGCACGGTCCAGCGCGTCGCGAAGCGCGCCCTCGGAACGGTCCCAGCTTTCGTCGCTGCCGATGCGGTTTTCGGGGCGGGTCGAAAGCTTGATCCGCACGTCCTGGAACCCGAAATCGCGGTAGATCGACAGCACCAGATCGTTGACCTTGAGGCATTCCTCGGTCAGCTGCTCGGGCGTGCAGTAGATATGGGCGTCGTCCTGCGTAAAGCTGCGCACGCGCAGAAGGCCATGCAGCGCGCCGGAGGGCTCATACCGATGCACCTTGCCGAATTCGGCCAGTTTCAGCGGGAGGTCGCGGTAGCTTTTTGTGCCTTGCCCGTAGATCAGCATGTGACCGGGGCAGTTCATCGGCTTCAGCGCATATTCGCGATCATCCACCGTTTCCGCCAGGAACATGTTGGCGCGGTAGTTCTGCCAGTGCCCTGAGGTCTCCCACAACGCGCGGTCCATGATGTCAGGGGAGTTCACCTCGACATAGCCCGCCGCCTCCTGCCGGTCGCGCATGTAACCGATCAGCGTCTGGAACAGCCGCCAGCCCTTGGAATGCCAGAAGACAGAGCCCGGCGCGACCTCCTCGAAATGGAACAGTTTCATCTCGCGGCCCAGCCTGCGGTGGTCGCGTTTCTCTGCCTCGACCATCATGGTCATGTGGGCGTCCAGCGCGGCCTTGTCGGCAAAGGCCACGCCGTAGATCCGGCTGAGCATCTTGTTGTTGCTGTCGCCCCGCCAATAGGCCCCGGCGACGCGGGTCAGCCTGAACGCCGTTCCTGCGTCAGCGGTGGTCCGCATGTGCGGCCCCCGGCACAGGTCAAGCCAATCGCCCTGCCGGTAGATCGTTACCGGCTCGCCCTCGGGGATCGCGTCCAGCAGGGCCAGTTTGTAGGGCTCGCCTGCCGCCTCAAAATGAGCGCGGGCCTTTTCGGGGCGCCATTCCTCGCAGGTAAAAGGGGTCTTGGCCGCGATGATCTTGCGCATCTTCTTCTCGATCACCAGCAGGTCTTCGGGGGTGAAGGGCGTGTCGCGTTCGAAGTCGTAGTAGAAGCCATGCTCGATCGCCGGGCCGATGGCGGTTTTCGTGCCGGGCCAGAGCGCCTGAACCGCCTCGGCCAGCACATGGGCAAGGTCATGGCGGATCAGCTCCAGCGCCCGGGGATCATCGCGGGAGAGCAGTTCGACCGAGGCGCCGTCCGTCAGGGGTGCTGACAGATCGCAGACCCGGCCGTCGACAACCGCCGCAACGGTGCGTTTGGCAAGGCTCGGGCTGATGGCCTGCGCCAGGTCTGCGGCAGAGCTGGACGGGGCGAGCGGACGGGTGGCCCCATCGGGCAGGTGGACATGGATCATTCAGGGGTCTTTCGTTGGAGTATCGGAGCAGGGGGCACCGGGTCGTATCCCGCGCCTCCCCAGGGATGGCAGAGCATCAGGCGGCGCAGGGTCAGCCAAGTGCCGTAAAGCGGGCCGTGACGTTCGAGTGACTCAATGGCGTAGGCGGAACAGGTCGGTTGAAACCGGCAGGCATGCCCGACCCACGGCGACCAGAGCAGGCGATAAGCCCGGACCGGCAGTTTCAGAAGCCAGACGGCCCCTGTGGCAAGGACGGAGCGCTGCGCCGGTCCATCTCTCTTTGCGCGCTGGCAAGGACAGGTCCCGCACATCCGGTCAGAACGGCATTTCGACGGTTTCTGCGATCAGCCCACCAAGGGCGTCAGGCGTTTCCTGCGGCGTCAGCAGCAGCATCCCGAGGCTTGCCTTCAGCTCGGCCTCCTCCATGTCGCGGGCGATGACCACGACGCGGCTGGTGGTGTCGCCCCCGGACCAGGCCTTGAAGGGCACCGGCGCATCGAAGATGTGCTGCACGCCATGAAACACGAAGGGATATTGCAGCCCCTCCACATGCACGATCCCCTTCATCCGCAGAACGTTCGGCCCCTTGAGGGCGATCAGCGTATCCAGCCAGAGATCGAAGACCTCAGCGGGGATCGGCTTGGTGACTTCGATGGAGGCAGTGACGATGCGCTGGTCGTGCCGCCCCTGATGGATCGGCGCGGCGGAATGAAAGGGGGCCGGCATGTCAGAGGGTTTTTTCAGCCCGGAGAGATTCGCCAGCGGATCCGCCTGTGTCGTCTGCTCCATCAGGCCCAGCCATGCGTCGATTTGCGGCGCATCGGCCCCCAGCCGCATGGCGGACAAGCCGAACAGAGTTCCCGGCGGCACGCGGCCGTGTCTTGCGTGAATGCGCGCAGCCCCGGCATTGATCCCAGCAAGCCGCGTCTCGAAGCGCGCCAGCGTGACGGCGTCCGCCAGATCGGTCTTGGACAGGATCAGCACATCGGCCATGGCAACCTGCTGGACCGCTTCAAACTGCTGATCCAGCGTGCCCATCCCAGTTGCCGCATCCGCCAGCGTGGCCACGCCGTCGAGCCGGAAGCTTTGCGCCAACAGCCGATCTGCGGCCAGCGTATGAATGATCGGCGCGGGGTCGGCGATGCCGCTGGTCTCGATCACGACCCGGTCGAAATCCACCCCGCCAGCCGTCCGCCGTTCCTCCAACGCGCCCAGTGTCTTGGCCAGATCCCCCAGAAGCGCGCAGCACAGGCACCCTGATTGCAGCAGGATCGTTTCTTCGGTCGCTTCCTCGATCAGGTCGTGATCCAGACCGACATCGCCGAATTCGTTCATGATCACCGCAATGCGACCGGCTTCGGGGTCGCGTATCAGATGGTTCAGAACGGTTGTCTTCCCTGCGCCAAGAAATCCCGTCAGCAGCGTGACAGGTAGGCGTTTGTCGTCCCATGCCATTCTCGCGTGCACCCCTCTTTACTTCTGATCGCTCCTGGATCACTGGGTGATATGTTATAGCATAACGTATCGCAAGACGATGACGGATGAATGGAGGCAACGATGGAATTTCATGCGCGCCAGAGCATCGAGCAAGTCGAAGAAGGCACCGAGCTTGCACCGAAATTCGGCCCAGACGGTCTGCTGCCCTGCATCACCACGGATGCCGCCAGCGGCGAGGTGCTCATGCTGGGCTGGATGACTGCCGAGGCCTTTCGACTGACCATTGAAACCGGCGAGGCACATTACTTCAGCCGCGCGCGGCAGGTGCTGTGGCACAAGGGGGCGACCTCGGGTCTGGTGCAGAAGGTGGTCGAGGCGCGTATCGACGACGATCAGGATGCGCTGTGGCTGCGTGTCTCGGTGGCCGATTCTGGCGCCTCCTGCCATGTGGGCTATCGGTCGTGCTTTTACCGTTCGGTTCCGCATGGCGATGAGGCCGGAGGCCCGCTGACGTTCCGCGAAGACCACAAGACCTTCGACCCGGTGGCGATGTATGGTGATGCACCCAACCCGACCCAGCTCTGATCTGGGGTGGATGAAGCGCGCGCTTGGTCTTGCGCGGGGCGTGCGCGGTCAGGTCTGGCCGAACCCGCCGGTCGGCTGCGTGGTCGTGCGGGACGGTCAGTTGCTGTCCGAGGCCGCCACCCATCCCGGAGGCCGCCCCCACGCCGAGCGTGCGGCGCTGGAGCAGGCCGTCAATGCGGAGGGCGCAACGCTCTATGTGACGCTGGAGCCCTGCTGTCACTGGGGCCAGACCCCGCCCTGCACCGATGCGGTCATCGCCGCGGGCATCCGCCGGGTGGTCTGCGCCATCAGGGACCCAGATCCACGAGTGAACGGTGGGGGTTTCGCACGGCTGGAAGACGCTGGCATAGCGCTGTCAGTGGGCCTGTGCGCGCAGGAAGCGGCGCTGGTCATGTCGGGCTTCCTTCACCGCGTCAGAACGGGGCAACCGGAACTGTGCATTCTGGCCGGTCCGAAAAACGCCATTCCCGATGGTGTCGACGCCCTTCTCGTGACAATGGGCGGCTGGGTATCTGTGCAAACCAGGACGGAGCAAGACCTGAAAATACCTGACCTTGCCTATCCCATCACAGACGAGTTTCTGACTGTGCTGGGGGATATGGGGTTGACCTCTGTGGCCGTTCCCGCGCGCGATCCAATCGCCGCTATCATGCGCCGCGACACTGCGGCTCGCGCATCGCCGGGCCGTACATGAGCGATCAGAGCGCGCTCCAAACGGCCAGGGATCTGTGGCACCGGCAGCGGATCAAGCGGCTGGTTCGGGACCGCCTCGGCAGAGGGGCGGTTCAGCTGGTGTATGTCCGCAGCACAGTTTGTCTGGATCCCGATTGCCCCGGACCGGCGACAGAAATCCGGGTCGTGGATCTGGCGCTGATGGAGACCCGTTTCGTCATTCACAAGCCTTCGGATCAGGTGTCCGCGGCTGACGTTGCGGCGCTGCTCTGATGGCTGTGAGGAGCAGCTCGGGCCTGATCAGCTTTGCCCTGCTTGCACGCCCGAATAGGAGGCAAGGCGCGATACCCCGGTGTCCGGGTTCAGCGGAACGGCCCCTATCTGTCATTGCGCTGGCGCGCGCTGCAGGGCGTTGAACCGACCTGCCGGAGCAGGAGCTCTTGGCGGATGCGGGGGTGGAAGGCGGTCCGTAGGAACAGGCGGCGGGGCGCGTCGAGGAATCTCGAGCTTGTGCCTGTGCTCTTCGTATAGACGTCCGCGATTTTCAGCCGAGGAGTTTCTCCAGTTCCTCCCCTTGTGCGGCATGCTTCTTGGGGTTTTCTGCTTTCAGCTTGTTCACGTTGATGAGCTTCCATCGGACCGCTGGAAGCTCCGCCGCTTGAGGGCGGTCGATCGCGTCGTTGATCTCGACGAGGCTTTTGGCGCGGTCCTTGACAGGCAGATAGGTCAGATCGATATCGACCGAGAGGCGCGGAAGGTCGCGATAGAAGAGGTTGATGGCCGTCCCGCCCTTGAGCGCATATATCTCCTCCTTGGCGACATTGGGAATGTGCGCACGTCCGATCTCGCTCACAAGCAGGAGGCCGTCCTCTGCTTCGAGGTGACGGGCGGGCAGGAGTGGCGGCTCTGGTCCGCTCTGGACGGCGCTGGCATCGAGGCCCGCCAGGTGCCGCCGGCCCAAGTCAAGGCCTTCGCGCGTAGCTTGGGAACCCGCGCCAAGAGCGATAGGATCGATGCCGAACTCATAGCGCGCTTTCTGATCTTCAGGCCCGACGCCGGACGAACACTTCCGGCGGAACATCTTCGTCTTCTCAGGACCTTGACCACCAAGCGAGCACAGATGGTCGAGATGCGAAAGCGACTCCTGGCCCAGATCCGGGCGCATCGGAAATCCGGAACTGCGGAGCTGTTCGAGGATCTCGATGTGGAGCTGAAGGAGCGGTTGGATGTAGTAATCGCCGAGCTGGAAAGCCGAACTTCAGAGCTTCTCGGTCGCGACATGCGTCTCGCGGACACCGCGCGGATTCTCCGTTCCGTGCCCGGCATCGGACCGGTAGCCAGTTCGACGCTGATCGCCGAACTTCCCGAATTCGGCGCCCTCACAGGCGAAGAAGCTGCGGCGCTGACCGGTCTGGCGCCAGTGGCGCAGGACAGTGGGACGCTGCGCGGCAAGCGAGCCATCGCCGGTGGCAGACGCGCCTTGCGGCATGTTTTGTTCCAGGCGGCACTGGTCGCCTCGCATCACAATCCGACGCTCAAAGCCTTCGTGGATCGGCTCCGAAAAGCCGGGAAACCACACAAGGTCATCGTCACGGCCGTCGCGCGCAAGCTCGTTATCATCGCCAATGCGCTGTGCAAAAGACGGCAGGAATGGGAGCCCAGACACCCCTGAAAGATAAAGATACAGTTGCTAGCTGCTTGCCCAGAAAGCCTTCGACATTTAGAACATCGATCCGTGGCCCCTTAGCTCAGCTGGATAGAGCATCCGCCTTCTAAGCGGACGGCCGAGGGTTCGAATCCTTCAGGGGCCGCCAATTGCATAGCATGTTGAAGATGGCGCATATGAATGCGCAAAATGGCGTTTTGCCATGCACGCCGTGTCAAGAGGTTTTCGAAGCGGAGCCCGAGAAAGATCTCAACATGCTGATAAATATATATTAAAAATAAGAATCAAGCCTCGCGAGCGTCGGGTGCGGGAAGCGCGTCGGGTTCCATGGGAACGTCGACACGGAGTTCCCAAAGTCGTCGATGAGAGAAAAGATTGTACCGTCAGAAAGCCCAGAACCTGAGGTGAGGCCCTCTGACAACGCCAGGATACAAAATTCGACTGATTGGACCTGAAAGATTTATCTCTCTGACCGCGCCTAGAATCCCCTACCTGTATAGCGAGGTCGCGAGGACACCACCTCGACCTAGGGCCCAACCTCACTGAGGTGGTACAATTCCTGCAAGAACCGCCATTGTCCGAAGTGTCAGGGCCGGAAGCGCGTGACTGGATGGCCGCGCGCGCCGAGGACCTGCTGCCCGTAGTGTATCTCCACGTGGTCTTTACCATCCTGGCGGAGATCGCGCAGATCGTCTTCTGGAACAAGAAGGCCGTCTATGGCCTGCTGTTCCGCGCGTCCGCAGAAACGGTCATGACCATCGCCGCCGATCGATCCCAAGCGCCTTGGCGCCCGGCCCGGCATGACCAGCGTGCTGCACACCTGGGGATCGGCGCCGACACATCACCCCCACATCCACATGATTGTGCCGGGCGGAGGCGTGTCGCCGGACGGCACCTGGTGGATTGCCTGCAAGCCCGGGTTCTTCCTGCATGTCCGCGTGCTGTCCCGCCTGTTCCGGCGCTTGTTTCTCGACGGGCTGCAGGCCCTGCATCGCGCCGGGGAACTGGACTTCTACGGCGACCTCCAACGGCTGGCACTTGCTTTGCCGCGTGGCTCGCACCATTCCGCAAATCCGAATGGGTGGTCTATGCCAAGCCGCCGTTCGGTGACCCCGAAGCGGTGCTCGCCTACCTGGGCCGATACACCCACCGCGTCGCGATCTCGAACCACCGCCTGATCAGCGCCGACGCCGAGACTGTCGCGTTCCGCTGGAAGGATTACCGCATCAAGTCTGGCAACCGGCAAAGGGTCATGCGCCTGTCGACGCCAGAGTTCATCCGCCGGTTCCTGATGCACGTGCTCCCTGACGGCTTCCAACGCATCCGGCACTACGGACTGCTGGCCAGCGCGACCCGCAAAGTGAAAATTGATAGGATCCGTGCGTTTCTCAGCGACCCTCGGACCAACCCGGTTTCCGTCCCGGAACACGAGGCAGAGATCCGGTAATCCCCCCCGATCTTAGGGGGATGCGGAAGTAGAATTTTCTCGGCAGGATGAACGAGGAGATTCCGATCAAGAAGACACGATTCACAGAAGCGCAGATCATGGTCGTGCTGCGCCAGATGGAGGGCGGCGTGCCCGCTGCCGAACTCTGCCGCGAACACTGCATGAGCAGCGCCACGCTGTACAAATGGCGTGCGAAGTACGGCGGCATGGATGCCAGCCTGATCAGCGAGGTGAAGGCGATGGCCGAGGAGAACCGCCGCCTGAAGCGCATGTATGCGGATGTCAGTATGCAGAACGATCTGCTGAAGGAAGCGCTCGGAAAAAAATGTTCTGGCCAGCTCAACGCCGAGAGTTGGCCGTGAAAGCGGTGGCGATGAAAGGCTTCAGCATCGCGCTGGCGTGCCGAGCGTTCGATGTCAGCGAGACCTGCTACCGATACAGCCCGAAGCTCGATGACGAGAATGAGCAGATCGCGGATCTGCTGATCGGGCTGACGACGGCAAAGAAGACCTGGGGCTTTGGCCTGTGCTTCCTGTACATGCGCAACGTCCAGGGGCACGGATGGAACCACAAGCGGGTGTACCGGATCTACCGCGAGCTGAAGCTGAACCTTCGGATCAAGCCGCGCAAGCGGCTGAAGCGGGCCAAACCGGACGAGCTGGCTGTGCCGGACGTGCCGAACGAGGTCTGGTCCATGGATTTCATGGCGGATCGCCTCGGCGACGGTCGCCAGTTTCGGCTGCTGAATGTCCTGGACGATTTCAACCGCGAGGGCCTGGGCATCGAGATCGACTTCTCTCTGCCCGCCGAACGCGTCGTCCGGGCCCTGAACCAGATCATCGAATGGAGCGGTGCTCCTGAAACAATTCGTGTCGGTAACGGCCCGGAATACGTCAGTGGCACCCTCAAGGAATGGGCTGAGCACCGGGGCATCACCTTGGCCCATATCCAGCCCGAAAAGCCTCAGCAGAACGCTTACGTCGAGCGCTACAACAGGACGGTCCGACATGAATGGTTGGACCTGCACATCTTCGAAAGCATCGACGAGGTGCGGCAGATTGCCACTGAATGGCTCTGGTCCTACAACAATGAACGTCCGAACATGGGCAACGACGGGATGACACCCGCACAAAAACTGAGAATGGCCGCGCAAAATTCTACGACCAAGCCCCCGTAAGAATGGGGGGATTACCCTTCCACCTTGGGAGGATTTCCAACGTGGGCGACGAAGCGCAAACCGGCACCGTCACACCACGGCCCGCATCGAAAATCCTTCACCTGAGCTGCCATGGAGCACCGCACTCGAATGCTTCAACCGCAGCTCGTATCGCCGACCCTCATGGCTTCTGAACAGAATCCAATCTGCCGCATTCATACTGTGTAGGACATACGCGTCGCATCCTACTCCACTGATGCCTATCAGTGGGCGCTTTCTGCCATTGGCAGCTTGTCATGTGATTTCAGCTTTGCCATGGTCGTCGCATTCAAACCGAGAATAAAACGAGCACATATCATGAACGCGTCGAAGCCGTCCGCTTTCGTAGCCTACACCGGCCGAGACAAAGCATTATCCACACTTATTTTTAATTGAATTGGCAAGGCGAATGCGGTCGACGCTTGCTCCAGGAGATATGAGCCCTGGGAGTATAATGACATTGCAGGTACTCACCTACTGTCACCCATTCTTAAAGGGATTGATTCATCCCCCTTCATTGTTGCGGATATCACCTATTTAAATCCGAACGTGGTTTACGAAATTGGCTTTGCGATTGGGCGGAAGAAGAAAGTTCTCCTAATCAGAAATAGTGACTGCGAAGGGGACCGGGACCTCTCAAAGACCGTAGGTATCTTCGACACAATAGGATATTCAAGCTATCGGACAGAGGATGATCTTCGAAATAAGTTGACCAGCCATATTTCCAACCAAGCCTTGCCATTTGACATTACGCTTAACAGCAAGGCTCCCGTTTACGTGATGCCAGATAATGGAAAGTCCGCAGCTTCTACACATTTGATTGGTCGCGTTAAAAACGCGCGGTATCGGTACAGATCATTCTCGGCGACAGAGGATGTGCGCCTCTCTGCAACTGACGCTATTGCGCAAGTCGCTCAATCGGCTGGCGTAATTTCTATGCTGGATGGCGACAATGTCGAGCAGACAGTGCGCGCGCTATTCATAGCTGGTCTCGCCGATGGTATGAGCAAACCATCCCTCCTTCTATCACCGTATATGGCGGAAACTCCGCTGGACGTTAGGGATATAGCGAAGCCGTACAAAGATCCGAGCGATATAGCGGATATTGTTGCCGATTTTTGTCTTGAAATTAATGCTAAGCTCCAAGAGTCATTACCTCCCCCAATCATCGCCCCGAACTTGCTAGGCCGGATTTCCGTCGGCGACCCCACGGCCGATAATGAGATGACAACTCTGGAGAACTACTACCTGCAAACAGATCAATACCTCAGAGCATCCAGAGGCGAGGTAAATCTTGTAGTTGGGCGAAAGGGCGCTGGAAAAACAGCGCTTTTCATCCGCTTGCGGGATACAACCCGGGCGGACAAAAGGAATATCGTCGTTGACTTAAAGCCCGAGAGTTACCAACTTCTCAAACTTAAAGATGAGATTTTGGAACATTTGGCCGAAGGGTCAAAACAGCACCTTATAACTGCTTTTTGGGAATACCCAATCCTCTTGGAAGTTACTTGCAATCTACTCGAAAAAGATCGGAATACTCATAGGTATAACCACAACATCCATGATCTGTACGAGAAGCTAGAAGATATCTATGCAGGCAGCGAGGGGATATCAGAAGGGGATTTTTCTGAACGTATTATGCAGCTTTCGCAACGTTTGTCCGAAAATTACTCGTCAAAGTTTCACGAAAACGTAACCAAGATCACTGGGCAAAATCTAACCGAGTTACTTTACTCCCATGACTTAAAGTCACTCAAAGAAGTTTTGTCGGAATATTTAGAGCACAAACACAACGTTCTGGTTCTTTTCGACAATTTGGACAAAAGCTGGTCCACAATCGGAGTGGATAAAACCGATGCGACTACACTTCGGTGTTTGATTGACGCCAGCCGTAAAGTTGAACGAGACATGCAAAAGCGGGGCCACGCGTTCCGGTGCATCGTGTTTGTTAGGAACGATGTATATCAGCATTTGATGGCAAACTCGCCAGACTACGGGAAGGAAATGCGGGCCACTCTTGATTGGAGCGACCCTGATTTACTAAGAGAGTTGTTGCGGCTAAGACTAATTTCAAGCTTGGGTGAAGAGTTTGAAGGGGCCAGCTTCCAAGATATCTGGGCGGGAATATCGGAGTCTCACGCTTTCGGCGAAGAAACCTCTAGCTTTGTCATCGATCGATCACTTATGAGACCGCGCAACGTACTGCCGCGATATCCGAGAAGGACAACGCGATCAACTTGGCAATTCCGTGCGGAGCGCGGACCGGCAGAAGGGGGGCACGATCTGTGCCCCCCGTCGGGCCTATGCGGTTTTCTGTTCGTTCTGGGCGGCGCGGGATGTCCGGTGGAAATACACCAGGCAGGCCGTTACCCCGATTGCGCCGATGGAATTGGAAATCATCCCCGGGGTCAGCATGCACATCCCCAGCCCGCCCATGATCAGCCGCATCACGAAGTTCACCGGCACGAACGCCCAGCCGATGGTTGCGATCGCCAGGGCGGCGACGCCGAAGAGACCGGTGGTGAGGGCCATCGCGATCTGGAACGCGCTACCGTCCATCAGCAGCGCGGGCGAGAACACGAACAGGTAGGGGATCAGGAACCCGGCCAGGCCGATCCGTACCGCGGTGAACCCTGTGCGTGACGGATCCGCCCCGGCAAGGCCGGCGGCCGCATAGGAGGCGATCGCCACCGGTGGTGTCATGGAAGATAGGCAGGCAAAGAACAGAACGAACATATGCGCCGCCAGCTGGGACAGGCCAAGCTCCACCAGCGGCGGGGCGGCGACAGAGGCGACGATCACGTAGGCCGCGCTGGTGGGCAGGCCCATGCCGAGAATGATCGAGGCCACCATCACCAATGCGAGCGCCAGGATGGGGATCCCCTGGGAGAACGACAGGATCGTGCTGGCGAACTTCACGCCGACGCCAAGCCCGTTGACGACGCCGATGACGATCCCGGCCGCCGCGCAGGTAACGGCGATGAGCGCCGCATTCCGGGCGCCGACTTCCAATGCTTCGAGGATGCCCTTCACGCTGAGCCGGGTGGATTTGCGCGCCATCGCGGTCACGAAGAGAGAGACGAGCGCCCAGAACCCGGCCTTGATCGGGGAGGCGCCGTCCATCAGCAGGTAGATCAGCACCGTAACGGGCACCAGGAACGGGATCATGTCGATCATGATCCGCCCTGCCTCGGCCCAGGTCTTCTTTTCCAGCACCGGCAATTCCAGGCGCCCGGCCTCCAGGTGGACGGCAAAGAGGACGGCAGCGAAATACAGCATCGCCGGGATCGTGGCGGCCAACAGGATGGTGCCGTAGCCGATGCCTGTGATCTCGACCATGATGAAGGCCGCCGCGCCCATGACCGGCGGTGTGAACTGTCCCCCGACCGAGGCGACCGTCTCTACCGCGGCGGCGAAATGCGGCCTGTAGCCGATGCCGTGCATCAGCGGGATGGTAAAGGAGCCGGTGGACACGACATTCGCCACGGAACTGCCGTTGATCGAGCCGAAGAAGGCGCTGGAAATGACCGCGACCTTGGCCGGGCCGCCCTTGGTATGGCCGGTAAAGGCCTGCGCCATGTTGATGATGGTCTCGCCCATCCCGGTTTTCACCAGGAAGGCGCCGAACATGATGAAGATCACGACATAGGTGGCGGAGACCGCGATGGGCGTGGTGAAGACGCCATTCATGGTCATGACCTGCTGGTCGAGGAAGGTCTGCCAGCTCAGCCCGCGATGGCTGAGCCCGCCGGGCAGCCATGGTCCCACGAAGGCGTAGACGATGGCCACAAGCACGACAATCGCCATGGCCCAGCCGATCACGCGGCGCGCCGCCTCGACGATGAGCGCGATAAGGAGCACGGCCATGATCTGATCCAGCGTGGTCAGTCGGTCGACATATTCGATCCGGTTCAGGATCCGGTCGTAATCCAGATACAGCCAGAGCATCGGCAGAACCGACAGCGCCGCCAGCACATAGCCGGACCAGGTGATTTCACCGGGATGGGCGAATTTCTGCGGTGGGGAATAGATCAGGAAGGCCAGGACCAGCGCAAAGGTCACGTGCAGGCTGCGTTGGAGCATTGGCTCCAGCATGCCGAACCCGGCTGTGTAGATGTGGAAACTGCCCATCGTCACCGCGATGGCGCTGATGAGAAGAACCGCGCGGCGCCAGCTGCGTGGGACATCCTCGGTTGACGGGTCTGGACTGCACTCGGCGTTAGGAAGCTGGGCCATCAGTTTTCCTGATATTGGAAGAGTTCTGAAAAAGGGCGACGCGCCTCCCGCGCGGAATGGCAGGGGAGGCGCGTCTTCGGGTCAGTTCAAGTAACCGGCCTTCTCGTAGGCGCGCTGCGCCCCTTCATGAAGCGGTACGCCCATGCCTTCATGGGCCGTGGCGGGGTCGAAATCCTGTTTCAGCCGCACATGCGTCTCCTTCAGGGAGCCGACATGCTTGATCAGCGTATCGACGATCGCCTCCACCAGCGCCGGGTCCGTGTCGGAACGGGCGTAGAACGCGGAGGACGCCCCGATCGTGGGGATCGCTTCGGTCTGGCCGGGATAGGTGTTCGCCGGCAGATCGACGTTGGTATAGCCCCGCGCAAGCATCTTCTCGCGCTCTTCGTCGTTGAAGCTCAGCAGCTTGATGTCGCGGGAATTCGCAAGGTCGAGGATGCTGCTGTTCGGCGCGGCGGTCAGCGGGGTGAACAGGTCCACCTGCCCGTCCTGGATCATCGAGGTGGCATCGGCGAATTCCGCGTAGACCACGCGGGAGCCCCATTCCTCCATGTCATCGAAGGTGATTCCATAGGTCGTTTGCAGCAGGTCATTGGTTGCCTGCACCCCGAAGTGGCCACGCGGCCCGCCGGGGACGATGGTCACCGGGATCTTGTTTTCGATCACCTCGGCAAAGGTATCGGCCTCGAAATCCGCGCGGGCGACGACCTGGAAGTGCTGGTCGTAGATCGAGGCAACGCCGCGCATGTCGCTGAGCGGCCCGATTTCCACCAGGCGCGGATCGCCCGCGCCTTCGTAGGCCTGTTGCGCCGTGAGGCTGGTGATCATCGCCAGCGGGACTTCCCCCCGCCCGAGGCGAATGGAATTGCTGAGCGAGCCGCCCGGAATGATGTCGATGTTGACGCCTTCGTAATCCGACTTGAGCTTTTCGACCACGGCTGTGACCACGATGTTGTAGGTCCCCCCGACGGAGCCGCTGGCAAAGACCGCGTCCCAGCCCTGCGCGGCGACGGCGTTGCCGAACGACGCGATCCCGATTGCGGCGGCACATGCGACCTTGGCCGAGCTTCGTACAAATTTTTTCATCTGTTCCTCCCTGATGTCTTGAGGAGCCGCCCCCTCCGAAGCGGCTTCCGACCTGTTTCATTCGACTAAAAAAGTGGTCAGGCCAATTGCCAATATGCTGAGGGTGTGTATCTTCGTCAACAGTCTTGCCGGGGCGAGAAACGCCGACGGCGATCAACACGGCGCTGGCCCGCGAGATTTCGCGGGCTTGCGAGAGACGTTCAGAGGAGAGGAGGCCGACCCGGCATGAGCGACAAGATAACCATAGCGGCAACGCGACATTCGGCGTTCTACAGCCCCATTCACGCGGTCATCGCGGGTGGGTTCCTGGAGGATGAGGGCATTGCGGCGGAATATTGCGTCGCCCCGCCCGCGCAATGCACGGAACGTTTGCTGGACGGTACGGTCCAAATTGCTCAATCCGCCGTCAGCGCAAGCTGGGACGAGAGGGAGCGCGGCCAGGTGCTGCCCCTGCGGCATTTCTGCACCATCAATCGCCGCGACGGCTTTTTCATCGTGGGGCGCGATACCGGCGCGACCTTCAGCTGGGACCGGATGGCGGGGGCGGACGCGCTTGTCGATCATGGCCGGCAGCCCTACGTCGGGTTTTGCCATGCGGCACAGAGCCAGGGCATCGACCACGGCGCGATCAATCTGATGGATGTTGGCGGGGAACCTGACATTCTGGCAGCGTTCCGTGAGGGGCAAGGCGATTTCGCCCACCTTCAGGGGCCGGCGGCACAGCAGCTCGAAATCGAGGGGCACGGCCGTGTTGTTGCCTCCTGCGGCACGGCTTCCGGCCTTTTTGCGTTCAGCAGCCTGCGCGCGACGCAGGATTTTCTGAACACCGACGTGGCGGTGCGGTTCACGCGGGCCTATGCCAAGGCACGGGACTGGGTGGCCAGTCAGCCGGTGGAGAATGTGACGCAACTGATCAGCAAGGTCTTTCCCGACATCGGCACCGATGAATTGCGCGCCGCCGTCCGGGCCTATCAACACGTGGGAACCTGGCTTGGCCCGGTCGAGATCGACGACGAGAGTTACGCGGCAGCCCATGCGGCCTTTACGCAGGCGGGCCGCAACACGACGGATCATCGCAAGGCCGAGGTCGTCGCCGCACCGCCCGCCTGACGGACCCCACGACCAGGCCCCGCGGCATGCCGCGGGGTTTTGCCCCATCATTTCAAACCAGGAGAGACCAATGTCTGGAAAAGCAATCGTTGTGAAATTCTCGTGCACTGCCGAGCAGATCGAGGAATTCGTCAAAACCGCAATCGGCCATGCCGCCAAGGTGCGGACGGAAGAGGGCTGCCTGCGCTGCGATGTGCTGCGCCCGGATGACGATCCGAATTCCGTCTACCTCTATGAGCTGTTCAAGAGCCCCGAGGCCCTGAAGGAGCACGCGGCGATGCCCTACATGAAGGATTTCGGCGCCGCGATTCAGAAGATGGTGGAGTCGCGCCATCGGGTCGATGTGACCTTGCAGAACTGAGTCCACACCGGACACAGATCCGGGGGCCGCAATCGTCCCGGCCCCCGGACTTTTCAGCGCCAGAGCCGCATCGCGACGAGGATCCAGACCGCGAGCGCCAGGATGGAGAAGAGCAGGAACAGCCCGTTCCACACCAACCCCACGCGGGCCGCGCGGACATTGCCGAAATAGGCGACCAGCAGCGTGGAGGCCGTGAAGGGCGAGGTCGCGCCGCTCAGCGCCCAGCCGCCGGTGATGGCGACGACCACGGCCACGGGCGACACGTTCATGACCTCGGCCGAGGGTAGCAGCGGGGCGATCAGCGATACCGTCAGGATCGGGTTCATGCCGATCTGGCCAGTGAACGGGATCAACAGAAGCAGGCTCAGCAGCAGGAGTTCGGGGGGCAACGCCGACAGGTCCAGCTCTGCCACCAGGGGGCCAAGCAATCCGGACCCCAGGCTGCCGATGAACCCCGCCATGGCCAGCAGGACCACTTCGCCCCGTGCTTCGGGCAGGTCGACACCGACAAAGGCCCGGCAGCGCTGTCCCAGGCCGGTCATGTCGAACCGGCCGTTTTCGACGACGATCTGGGCGGACATCCAGCACAACGCGATGAACGGCACGGCCACCATCACGATCCCCTGAAAGCGCACCTCGGATATGATCATCAGGGCGGCGAACACCACCGCCAGCCCCGACAACAGCAACAGCAGCGGAGCGATCTTGCGCATCCAGGTCGCCAGATTCGGCGCCGGTGGGGATGCGGATCGCGGGCGGGCCGGGGGACGCCATTCGAAGAGTGTGTCCACGGCCCAGCCGACGCTCACCAGGATCAGGCCGCTCAGGAAACACGGTCCCACCACGCTGCCCCAGGTCGCACCGGGGACAAGGGGGATCGTGACCGCCAGGGTGAAGGCCACGGGCGACCAGGGCAGGATGGAGACCAGCCCGCGCTGGATCGCCAGCAACATGCGGCGCAGGCGGATCTTGCGCAGCCGGGTGTCCGGTTCGCGCAGGGTGCTGGTCTGCACCATCGCACCCAGAACGGAGATTGCGCCGTAGATGATGACCAGACCGAACAACTGCCCGCCCACGGTCAGCGCCAGGTAGCGGCGCCCGGGCGGCTGTTCGCCCAGGAAGCGCCCGCATTCGGCGATGGCGCTGGAGGCCCCGGCGGCGACCCTGAGCGACAGGAGCGCGACGAAATAGGCGACGATGAAACTGGCGCTTCCGAAGGCGCGGCGCAACAGCGCGGGCCAATCCGGCAGCGTTGCCATCGCCAGGATGACGAGGACGAAACCGATCGCCAGAAAGGCCCGGTGCACAAGGCGGACGCGCAGGGCCAGCAGGGCCAACGCCATGATCAGGAACCCGGCAGAGGCAAGCGCAAAGCCCGTGCCGCCGACCCATTCCGACAGGATCACCGCCACCGTGGTCGCCATTAGCGCACCGCCGGCGTGCAGGTCGGGGCGCGCGCGCAGCGGCGCGCCGTCCCCCGCCGTCATATGGTCACTCTCCGGCTTCCACGAGCTGGCTTTGCCGGCCCAGCCCGTCGACCCCCAGCGTCACGCGCTGGCCGGGCCGCAGGAAGGTCTGGGGTGTCTGGCCCATCCCCACGCCGGCGGGGGTGCCCGTCAGGATGACGTCACCGGGCTGAAGCGTCATGAACCGGCTGATGTAGGAGATCAGGAACGGCACGGGAAAGATCATCCGGGCCGTGGTGCCATTCTGGTAGCGATGGCCATCCACCTCCAGCCAGAGCGCCAGATCATTCGGGTTCTCCACTTCGTCGCGCGTGACCATCCAGGGGCCCAGCGGTCCGAAGCTGTCGGCCGATTTCCCCTTGACCCATTGTCCTCCGCGTTCGTTCTGGAACGCGCGCTCGGAGACATCATTGGCCACGCAATAGCCGGCAACATGATCCAGGGCGGCGTCTTCGGTCACGTAGCGGGCCGTCCGGCCGATGATCACGCCAAGTTCGACTTCCCAATCGGTCTTTTCCGAGTCGCGCGGAATGCGGATCGGGTCGTTGGGGCCCGAAACGGCGCTGGTGGCCTTCATGAACAGGATTGGCTCTGCCGGGGCGGGCAGGTTGGATTCCTCCGCGTGGTCGGAATAGTTCAACCCCACGCAGACCACCTTGCCGATGCCGCCCACACAGGGACCGACGCGCACGCCGTCTTCCACGCGGGGCAGGGATGCGATGTCCAGGGTGCGGATGTCGTCCAGCGCCTGATCCGACAGGGTCGCGGCACCGATATCGTCGACATGGCCGGAGAGGCCGCGAATTTCGCCCTCCGGACCGATGATGCCTGGCACTTCGTATCCGGCGGGGCCATAGCGGAGCAATTTCATGGCGGGAACCTCTTTGTTGTCGTGTCTTGGTGGGGGGTCATGCGCCGGCGAGCGTGGGGACCGGCTTGCGCAGGGGGCGGCCCGACAGGTGATTGACGATGTCGTCACCGGCAAGCTTTTGCAGAAGGCCGATCGCCGCTTCGGAATACCACGCGGAATGCGGGGTCAGCAGCAGGTTCGGCGCGTTGCGCAACGGTGAGGCCGGGGGCAGCGGCTCCTTCTCGAACACGTCGAGCGCGGCGCCTCCGATTGTGCCTGCGTGCAGCGCCTCTGCCAGCGCGGCCTCGTCGATCAGGCTCCCGCGGGAGGTGTTGACGATGACGGCGTGCGGTTTCATCGTCCGCAGCCTTTCGGCGTTCACCACGCCGTTGGTCGCGGGCGTCGCGGGGGCGTGCAGGCTGATGACATCGCAATGCGCAAAGAGCGCATCGGCCGACATCAGCGTCACGCCGTCCGCCTGAGCCTGCGCCGCGTCAAGCGTGGGATCGGAGACGGCGAAGGAGAAGCCGAAGGGCGCCAGCCGGTCGCGCAGTTTTCGGGCGATGTTGCCAAAGCCGAAGAACCCGACCGTGACATCCTCGGACGCCAGGATGGGCCTGGCGATCTCCACGCTTTTCCATTCGTCCCGGCGGACGGATGCGTCAAGCTGGGGCAATTTGCGGTGCATCGCCAGCACCATCGACGCGGCATGATCCGCGACTTCACCCGCACAATAATCGGGGACGTAGCCCACGGAAATGCCGCGCGCCGCACAGGCCTTCAGGTCGATGTTGTCATAGCCTATCCCGTAGCGGACAACCGCTGCGCCCTCGGCCAGTCCCGCGATGGCGGTGGCGTCGAGGGGTGCGAACTGGACCAGAACCATGTCGGCGCCCTTGACGGCGCGCGCGACCTCCCCGGTATCCTGGCATTGGTGACCGCTCAGCCGCGCACCGACCGATTCCGCCGCTGCGGTCTCCTGAAGAAGGTCGGAGAATGTGTAGTCCGTGACCACGACATTCCGTATTGGTTGTTCCGACACTGTGCATGTACCTCTAGTCTGAGTTTCAAAAGTTCGTCACCGTCGTGTCCCGCGCCGCACCAGCGGCACCACCGGCATGCGTCCCGCGCTGGTCATCCTGGGTTTCGATGAACATGGAGGTCGTCCGGAACACGCGGTTCATATGGGCGACCATCGCGACCCGTGCCCCCTCCGCATCGCCGGCGGCGACCGCATCCAGGATGGCATTGTGATCGGCCACCGAGCCGGAGAGTACCTCGCTGCTTTCCGAGGCGATCTTGCGGAAATCATTGCCCAGTTCGAACAGGCTTTCGGCGGCGCGGGCCAGAAACGGGTTCTGCGCCAACTGGGCGAGGCATTGGTGAAATTCGGCGTCGACCAGGCGATAGGCCTCCGCATTGCCGAGCTTTCTGCCCTGGTCCTCGATCAGTTTTCTGAGGACTTCGACATCCTTGGGAGTGGCGTTCCGGGCGGCCAGTGCCGCAAGCTCCCCCTCGATCAGGCGCCGCGCATCGTAGAGCTTTTCCACCGCCGCGCCTTCAAGCGCGAGGAAGAAGGACAGAGGCTGAAGCAGGTTGCTCGCCTCCAGCGAGGTCACGAAAACCCCGCCGCCATGGTTGGATTCGACGACCCCCAGCAGCGATAGCCCGCGCAGCGCCTCCCGGATGGTGGGGCGGCTGATATTGAACATCTCGGCCAGATGACGTTCCGAGGGAAGCCGATCCCCCTTCGACAGATTCCCCATCTTCACCTCTTCGAGGATCTTGGCGATGACCATGCTGGCCAGGCCTTCGCGCTTCAGAGGCTCAATCTTCATCGGTCGCGGATCCTTCATGGCGAACCTCCTTCGGCTGGGTTTCTGCCTATGTGAAAATGGTAAGGCCAATTCAGTTTAGGCCGCTGGTTCAGTGGGGTCAACGCCTCCTTGTTGCGGGAGGCGCTGCCGGTTTGATCATCCGGATGCTGAACCATGCGTCAAATGCCCCTTTTCGAACCAGTCGAGACCCGCCTATCCGCCACCGCCCCTTCGACAGGCCCGGCGGCCAGACGTGAAAAGGCCCCCGGCAACGCCAGGGGCCTGTGACAGGAATGCCGAGATCCGAAATGCGCGGCAGGTCGGGCCTGCATGGCGCGCGCGCCTGTCCCGCCGGGGGGGGGCGGGGCGGTCAGTCCTCGGGCGCGGACCAGTAGCTTGCGGATTGGAACTCCGTCTTGGCCAGGCCAAGATCCAGCAGATGCGCGCGGGCGGCCAGCGCCTCCTGCCGCTCGGCGGCAAAGAAGACGAAGCGATCGGCGTCGGGCAGGGTCTGGGCGCGCAGGGCCGACAGGGGCGTCTGCGCGCCGTCGCGCAGGATCCAGTGCACCTTTACGCCCGGCGGGTGATCCAGCGTCTGCGCATCGCCGGCGTCAGGCACGAACAGCAGCGCGGTTCCCGTCGTGGTGGCGGGCAGTTCCGTCAGGATGCGGGCGATCACCGGCACGGCCGTCTCGTCCCCGATCAGCAGGTGCCAGCCCGCAGGCGCCGGTCCCCGGCCGCCACCCGGCCCGGTCACTGCGATCTCCGCCCCCGGTGTCAGCGTCCGGGTCCATTCGGTGACCCGCCCGCCGGCATGGAGAAAGACGTCGAAGGCGATGCGGGCCACGCCGTCCGGCGCGACGTCTATGCTGCGCGTTGTGTAGACGGGACGGTGCCAGGCCGCCGCCCCGCCGGGCCATTGGGTCACGCCGCCCGCATCCGTATGCGGCCAATCGGCCCCGTCCGGGCCGAACAGAAGCCGGAAATGCATCGGCCCGGTGGCAAAACGCGCCAGCTGCGGTCCCTCCATCACCACGCGGGTGTAGCTGGGCGTCAGGCGCCGCACCTCCGTCACCTGCGCCAGGCTGAGGTTGGCGGGACGGCCCGGCGCGGTCTTGTCCTGCCAGTCGAGGGTCAGGCCCAGGTCCGCCACGCGGGCGGCTACGGCATCGCGCACCAATTGCAGGTTCACCGCCTCGGGAGAGGCAATGTGCAACGCGGTGCGGCCGTCGGCTTCGGCCAGTGTCACGGTGCCCACGCCGATGCGGATCGTGGTTCCGGTGGCGGTGTTTTCCACCGACAGGCCGCGTTGCGCGGCAAAGTCGCGGAACCCCGGCGTCGCGCGACTGGACGGGACGTTCAAAAGGGCGCGGGCGGTGTGCATCGTCTCAGAAGGTGTAGTCAAAACGCACCCCGATTTCGCGCCGATCCCCCAGCGTCGCGAGTACGCCCGGCCCGTTTTCATAGGTGAAATACTCGGTATCGAACAGATTGGTGCCATATACCGTCAGCTTGGCCCCGTTGTCCCAGGCATAGCCGACGGAGGCGTCGACGGTGGTATAGGCCTCAAGCGTGGCGGGCCGGGCCACGCCGTTTTCCAGCCGCGACATGGAGGCACCGGTGAACTTCACGTTGCCCAGGGCAAACCAGCCGGTGTCGCCGCCCCAGCGGGCGCCAAGGGCCAGCGTGGTTTCCGGCGCGTTGGGAAAGGACAGGCCGGCATAATTGATGCCACCGGCCGAGAAATCCTTGAACTCCGTGTTCAGCAGCCCGATGGAGCTGTAAAGGCTGAGCCGTTGGGAGGCGGTGTATTCCAGCTCCAGCTCCGCACCATAGGATTCGGAGCGCCCGGCATTGGCCACGTAATTGTCGGGATAGCTGCCGATTTCGACCTGCTGGTTGTCCCATTGCTGAAAGAACACGTTGCCAGCGAACCGCAGCCGATCCTCCAGTGCGCGCCCCCGATAGGACAGTTCCAGCGTCTTTGCCGTCTCCGCGTCATAGGTATAGGCGGCGCCGGTCGCGGCCAGGATGCCGGATCCGCCGGGGCGATACCCTTCCTGATAGATCAGGGAGACGCGGTCATCATTGGCCAGCGCATATTCCAGCCCGATCTTGGGAATGAACACAGTGTCGGAAAAGCTGGAGCTGGTCTGCGAGGTCAGCACGCCATTGGTGGTCAGGGACGCGGTTTGCGTCTGGTCGAAATAATCCAGGCGCCCGCCCGCGATCACCGTCCAGCTGGGGGCGAATTCATAGGCGACCTCGCCAAAGGCGGCGAGGTTGAACAGGTCCGCGCTGTTCCGGCTGTACTGGTTTTCCGGCATGAAGGTGGAGAAGTTGGGCAGCGTCGCATCGCGGAACGCGCCCTGATCCTCCTGCCCGGCATACAGGCCAGCCACCCACCGCAGGCCCGGTTCCTCGTGGTTCAGGCGGAATTCCTGGGTGATCAGCGTCTGATCGAACTCCCCGTCGACGGTCAGGAATTCGCCGGCGGTGCCCTCGTTGATGGAATGGCGTTCGGTGACAGAGTGGGAATAGCCGGTCTGCGCGGTAAAGGTCAGGCTGTCGCTGATCTTGTGCGTCACCTCCAGGCCGACATTGTCCACCGTGGTCTTGCGCACATCCTGAAAGGCGGGGAATTCGGACACGGCGACGGTGTAGAAATCGGGCAGGATAGTGCCCCAGATGTCGCCGCGCCGGGCGTCATAGCCGGTAGAGGCAGTCGACCAGGACGGGCCGGCCACGTCATCCGGGATCGGGCTGTCGTAGGAATGCGAATAGCTGAGCAGGACATTGGTGCTGTCATCGCCCGCCGGTTGCCACAGCAGCTTGCCGCGCAGGGTCCAGTATTCTTCGGTCGCGATCTCTCCGTAGCGGTCGAAGCGCCGGTAGGAGGGGTAGTTCAGGTCGTTGTCCTTGGAGAAATATTCGCCGCTGATCCGATAGGCCAGGTTCGGCGCCAACTGATCGCCAAAGGCCAGTCCGACGGATTTGCGGTTGTTCTCGCCATAGGCGACATAGGCCTTGCCCGACCGGCTGAAATCGGGGTCGCGGGTGCGCAGATACATCGCCCCCGCCAATGCGGACCGGCCCGAGAGGGTGGATTGCGGACCGCGATAGACCTCCAGCTGTTCGGCGTCAAAGACGCTGCGCGGACCCCGGCGCGTGCCCTCGACCGTCTGTTGCACGCCGTCGATGTAGTAGGAGGCCAGCGGCGTGCCCAGCCCGCCGGGGGTCTGCCCTTCAGAGTTCACGCCCCGGATGATGAACCCGCTTTCGACGAAATCCCCGGCCTGCACATTGGCCATGGTGCGAAAGGCGTCGCGATAGGTGGTGATGGTGGATTGGTCCAGCGCCTGCGCATCGACGACGGCCACGCTATTGGCGCTTTGCCCCGCTTCGCTGGCGGCGCGGTCGCCATAGACGAACACCGGGTCAAGCGCGAAAACGTCGCCATCCTGCGCCAGCGCTGCATTGACGGCCAGGACAGAGATGCCCCCTGCAAGCCATGTGATTGTCTTGAATTGGCCCATTGCGCCGCCTCCAGCCTGAAAAAGTATATCGGCTGGCGGAGAGCTGGCGATTTGCGCGGATATAGACACAAGTGTTTTAGTCAGGAAACGGGTTTCGTGAAAAAACACACCCGCCTGCGGGGATTTGACGCCACCTATGACCGAAATGCACCACTGCGCCCGCGGGGCAGGGCATAGGGGCGTCCGCTGCGCGGATCCGTCAGCACATCGACCGCCACACCAAAGGCCGGTTCGATCATGTCGGGCCGGAAAATCGTGGTGACATCGCCGCGCGCCACGATCTGGCCGCCCTTCAGCATCACCAGGTGATCGCAATAGCGCGCGGCCTGGTTCAGATCGTGCAGCACGGCGACGATGGTCATGTTCTGCTGTTCGACAAAATCGCGGATCAGCTCCATCAGGTCGATCTGGTGGGCCAGGTCCAGATAGGTCGTCGGCTCGTCCAGCAGCAGGATCGGCGCGTCCTGCGCGAGGACCATGGCGATCCAGACCCGTTGCCGCTGCCCGCCCGACAGGGCGTCAAGTGGACGTTCGCGCAGATCGGTGATGGCGGCGCGGTCCATGGCGTGCGCCACTGCGGCTTCGTCCGCCGGGGTCCAACGGCCCAACAGGCTGCGGTGGGGATAGCGCCCCTGCCGCACCAGGTCCGTCACGTTCAGGCCCTCGGGCGCGGTGGCACCCTGGGGCAACAACCCGACCTGCCGGGCCAGCGCCCGCGCGCCCATCTCGCGCAGCGGCGTGCCGTCCAGCAGCACGGCGCCGCGCCGGGGCGGATGCAGCCGGGCCAGCGCGCGCAACAGGGTGGATTTCCCCGACCCGTTCGGCCCCAGCAACCCGGTGAAGGCACCGGGCGGAATCCGCAGGTCGAGGCCGGTCACCACCGGGTCGGAGCCGTATCCGAGGGTCAGCGCCTCGGCGCGCAGCCCGGATGCGGGACGGGGCGAGGAAGTGTCAGTCATTGCGTCTTTTCCACAGCAGATAGCCAAAGAACGGGGCGCCCAGCAGCGCGGTGGTCAGCCCGACGGGCAGTTGCGCCGGGGCCATGGCGCGCCGGGCCAGCAGGTCCGCCAGCACCAGCAGCAGCGCCCCGGCCAGCGCGGCACCGGGGATCAGCGCGGCGTGACCGGGCCCCACCAGCCTGCGCGCCACATGCGGCGCGGCCAGCCCGACAAAGGCGATGGGCCCGGCAGCGGCGACCGCGCCCCCAGCCAGAAGGGCGACAGCCAGGATGATCGCCCCCTGCACCAGCTGAACGCGCTGGCCGCGTCCGCGCGCGACATCGTCCCCCAATCCGATCAGATCCATGTCGCGGGACAGCGCCGCGATCATCACGGTTGCGGGCAGACCGGTGCAAAGCAGCCACCAGACCTTGGGCCAGCGGCTGTCGTTCAGCGATCCGGCCAGCCAGATCATGGCGCGCTGCACTTCCGCCACCGGGCCGAAGACCGACAGAAAGGTCGCGCCCGCCCCCGCCAGCGACCCCAACCCGATCCCGATCAGGATGATCCGCAACGAGGTCACTCCCGACCGCCAGGCCAGCCCGTAGATCGCCAGCGTCATGGCCAGCGCGCCGGCGAACGCCAGGACGGGCAGGGCGGTTTCCGGCACCGCTCCCAGCCCGACGATCACCACCATCGCGGCAAGCGCGGCGCCGGAATTTATGCCCAGGATCCCCGGTTCGGCCAGCGGATTGCGCATCAGCGCCTGCATCGCCGTCCCCGCTATGGCCAGCGCCGCGCCGACCAGCAGGGCCAGCACGATCCGGGGCAGGCGCAGGTCCAGCACGATGATCCGGGCCACGGCGGGCGTACCCTCCAGACCTGTCAGGGCACCCAGCACGTTGACGGGGCGGATCGGCTGATCGCCGATCGCCAGCGCCGCCACCCCGGCCAAGGCCAGTATCAGCGCCAGCACGCTCAGCCGCAGGCCGGTGCGGGTGGGCGGCACCGGAGGCCTCATGCCGCGCCCCCGGCGCGCCGGGCCAGCCAGACAAAGACCGGCGCGCCGATCAGTGCCAGGGTGATGCCCACCGGCATGTCACGTCCCCAGAGCGCGCGCGGCAGAGTATCGGCCAACAGCGTCAGCCCCGCCCCGACCAGCGCCGCCACCGGCAGCAATCGCCGGTAATCGCCGCCCAGCGACAGACGCACGATATGCGGCACCACCAGCCCGACAAATCCCACCGGCCCGGCCAGAGCCACGGCGCTTCCCGCGAGCACCACCACCAACAGCGCCGCAATCGGCCGCCACAGCGCCTGCGACTGGCCCAACCCGCTGGCCACATCCGCGCCCAGGGCCAGAGCGTCGAATTGCCCCCGCAACGCCAGCGCCAGGACCAGCCCGACCAGCGCATGGGGCAGGACGGCCAGGATATCCTGCATCTGCCGGCCCTTGACCGATCCGGCGGTCCACAGGCGCACCACGTCAAAGGTCTGGGCATCTACCACCATCACCGCGGTTGTCAGCGCGGTCAGGAAGCTGGCGACGACGACACCGGCCAGCACCAGTTTCACCGGGGTGGCGCCGCTGCGGCCGGCTGCCCCCAGACCGTAGACCGCCCCGGCCGCCAGCCCGGCCCCGGCGAAGGCGATCCAGATCAGCGTTCCGGTTGCGGTGATACCGGCCAGGGCAATGGCCAGCACCACGGCGAACGCCGCGCCCGCATTGACCCCCAGAAGTCCCGGGTCGGCCATCGGGTTGCCGGTGACAGCCTGCATGATCGCCCCCGCCACGGCCAGCAAGGCGCCGATGATCAGGGCGGCGGCCATACGGGGCAGGCGGACGTCATGCAGGACGATATCTGCGCGACGCCCCTCGGGCGCGGTGAAGGCGCGCAGAACCTCCACCGGGGTGATCTCCGTGGCGCCGATGGTCAGCGACCAAAGTGCCAGCGCGATCAACATCAGCATCAGCAGGATCAGGATCGCGCCATTGCGAGGGGCGCCGAGCCGATACGCCTCGTTCCGGGCGCCAGGGGTCAAGGCTGGCCGATCACATAGCGTTCCAGATCGTCCAGCACGCGATGGGCCGACGCCAGGCCGCTGAACTCCATCCAGACCGCAGGATCAATGCGGTGCACCCGCCCGGCCTGAACCGCGGGCAGCATCTGCCAAAGCGGGTTGCCCAGCACCTCCTCGTGCCGCCCGTCGGTGGCAGAGGCATTGGTGCCGCCCACGATATACAACAGGATATCCCCGTCCAGCCGGGCCAGTTCTTCCCAATCCGGGCGTTTCATGGCCAGGGAGGGATCATCCGTCGTCTCGTAGGCGCTGCGGTGAACCCCGGCGCGGCGCATGATCTCGAACGGGGCATAGGTCACGGGGCTGTCCATGTAGACCTGAAAATCCCAGGAGGTGATCCGCAGCACCGAGACCGTCGTTTCGGGCATCCGGTCCCGCAGATCGGCCAGCCGGACCTCGAAGGCGGCCAGGGCGTCCTCGACCTCGGCCTGCTGTCCCGTCAGCCCGCCCAGCAGCCGGTAGAATTCGGCCCAGTCGAGCGAGGTATAAAGCATCGTCGGCGCCAGTTGTGCGGCCATCGGATAGATGCCGGAGGCCATGGATTCGGATCCGGTAAAGCCGAGGATCAGGTCCGGTTGCAGGGCCACGATGGTTTCCAGGCTGGGTTCCGTCACCAGCCCGATGGAGGTGACGCCCGCCGCCTCGGCGCGGGATTTCAGGGTCGCGTCGCTCATCAGGTCCAGCGGTGCGCCGACCACGGCCAGCCCGGCATCCAGCGCAATTCCCAGGCCGAAACTGGCGTCCAGCACCACCACCCGCTGCGGTTCGGCGGGCAGGCAGAGGGGGGCGTTGTAGATGGCCGGATCTTCGATCAGCCGCCCGTCGCAGGCCTGCGCCAGCCCCGGCAGCAGGACGGAAAAAAGAAGGGCAAGAGCCTGAGTTCTGAACATCGCCTGAGCATCCCGGTCGGTTCGGTTTCTGGCTCAAGGCGGGGCGCCGCAGCTGCCCGCATAGAGCGGACAGGCCCCCCACTTGTCAACCGGCAGGGCAATCCGACGCATGGCGCGGCTGGGCCGGCCCCTCCACGATTGACCTGCCGCCTCCTGGCCGGTTTCCGGGCCGAGAGGGCGGATCACGTCAACCGGGTCCGGCGGGGGCTATGGGGCCTTTTCCCGGTAGGAGCGGATGACGGTTTCCGCCATCGCCTTGGCCAGTGGACTGGAGGGCACGGCCGCCATTTCGAGCACGAGTTTCGAGGGGGACGGTGCCGCCAGCCCCGCGATGGGGGCAAGCGGGACGAGGGCCTTCGGCAAGTTTGAACAATCCAGCAGACCTATGGCGATACCGGCCTCGATCGCCGCGGCGATGCCGCCCGAACTTTCGCTGGTGAGGACCACGCGGTAGTCGCGTTCGCATTTTTCCAGCGACCGAACCGCTGCGGCCCGCCACCAGCAGGCGCTGTCAAAAAGCGCCACCGGCACCGTGCCGACCGGGGGCAGCGGATGGGATCTACTGCCGACCCAGCCCAGGGGCACGTCCCGCAGCAAGGTCATGCGCTCTGTCACGGTTTCGACGTCGTGGATGGCCATGTCCAGTTGCCCGGAGGCCAGCGCGGCTGGAAACGCGCTGCTGTTCGCGGATCGCACCATCACCTCCGCTTCGGGGTGGCGGCGGGCGAACCGGCCGATGATGGTCGGCAGGTGGCCCGTGCCATGCTCCTCCGGTATGCCCAGCCGCAGCCGACCGGCAAGGCCCTTGCCGCCGATTTCGGCCCGTGTGCGATCCAGAATCTGAACGACCTGCCGCGCTGCGGTCAGAAGCGTCTCTCCGGCTTCGGTCAGGTGGACACCCCGCCCATGTCGCAGAAAGACCGGCGTGCCCAGCAACTCTTCGAGCTGGCCGATCTGCAAGCTAACGGCGGATTGGGAGCGATGCACCTGCTGCGCGCCTCCGGTCATGCTTCCGGCATCGGCAACCGCAAGGAAAGATCGCAGGAGATCGCTGTCGAGTTGTCTCATCCCACCAGTTTATCTTATGCTTGCTATTTGTACTATTCGTTTCAACGATACCTTTTCTTGCGCCATAGATGCGGGCACCCGGAACGGAGCCCCTGATGATCAAACGCGTCCTGTCCGCATCCACCGGCGGTGCCATGGCCATTACCTTCGTGGCCTCTCTTGGCCTGTTTCTCGCCTGGCCCGGCGCCATTCTGGAAACCCTGGGCTTTGTCTTCCAGGGTCTGATGGACGTTGCCCCGTTGGTGGTCCCCGGAATTCTCCTTGCGGCCTGGGTGATGGCCAGTGGCGCGTCGGCGCATGTGGCGCGGGTGTTTGAGGGGAGGCGCTACCAGGCGATCCTTGCGGCCTCTGTCGTGGGGGCCTTCACGCCGGTCTGCGGGATCACGGTCCTGCCATTGATGGCGGGGCTTCTGGCCTCCGGGGTGCCACTGGCCCCGGTCATGGCGTTCTGGCTGGCCTCGCCGATCACGGACCCGGCGATGTTGGCGGCGACCATCGCAACCCTTGGCCCAGGATTTGCCGTGGCCAAGACCCTTGCCGCGTTTGGCCTGGGTGTATTCGCCGGTCTGGCCACGCTTGCAGCGCCCGTGGCGTGGACCGCCAGCCCGTTGCGACAGACGCGGTTCGCACCCTCCCTGCACGGTTCAGGCGCGGGCTGTCGCCCGGACGGCTTCCGGCTCGCCTTCTGGAAAGAGCCCGCGAGACGACGCAGGTTCCAGAGCGAAACCGTGGCCACCTCCCGGCTGGTGATCCTCTGCCTGGTGCCGGCCTTCGCGGCGGAATACTGGCTGAACGCGGCGCTCAGCCCGACGGCCCTTGCCCTCTACCTGGGACCGGAAAGCTGGTGGGCCGTGCCGCTGGCCGTAATTGTCGGGGCGCCGGCCTATCTGGACGGGTTCGCCGCCCTGCCGCTGACCCGCGCGATGTTGGACCACGGCATGGCGCCGGGCGCGGCACTGGCCTTTCTTGTCTCCGGCGGGGCGGTCAGCATCTGGGGCGCCATGGCGATCTTTCCGGTGCTGAAGATCCGGCCGTTCCTGTTGTACCTGTCGCTGGCGCTGGTGGGCGCGACCTTGGCAGGCTGGGGGTTCGGCGCCTTTCTCTGAATGTTCGGGATGTGCCCTAGAACGCGGTCCACATCCCCAGTTTCAGGGTCGTGACATCGTTGCGGAATTCGTGGACCCCGCCCAGTTCGAGGAAACTGCTGTCCGACAGCTTGATGACGTGGGACGGCGCAAGGGCAATGGTGCTGTCTCCGCCGGAAGGGGCGGAGAATTGCAATTGCCCGATACTGAGCGAGCCATTGGCGTGGTTGATGCCGAAGGTGGTATCGACCTTTCCAAGGCTCTCCCCGCCTTCGTAGAGGGCGTAGTTTGCCTCGATCCCCATCCAGCCGTTGCCCCAGGCGGCCTGGTAGGATCGGCCCCAGGCCAGGCCGGGGCGCAGCACGGCACGGCGGGCGTCCGCGACCTCGGCGACGCCGACACCAAGATCGGCGGCGAATAGATCCGGCCCCGCCGAAAGCGGCAACGGCGTCTGAAGAAAGACGATGCCGAAACTGTCGCCGGTCTCTAGGTTGTGCCCGGCATCGACGCCGAGGGTCAGCGCCTCGGTCAGACCGTATTCGTAATAGAGCGACGCATTCTGCCCGAAATCCGGCCCGTCGACCGTGGACTGGAGGGAAAACGACAAAAACGACTTGCCCTCCTCACGCTGCCAGGCATTGGCCTGCGCCCCGGACGGGACAAGAAGATGCAGCGCCACTGCGGCAAGCGCCAGCGGGTTCATCGCAATGCGCGGTCGAATGCAACGTTTCAGCAGCAGCATCACAGCGGTTTCCGGGCGGACCAGCTGTCCCGCGACGGGACGGAGGACCTGGAAATGGAGCGGATGTACTCGGCGAGTTTCAGAGGTTTGAACGGCTTGTGCAGGATGTGATCAGCGCCGAGCGCGCGAAATTCGGCCTCTGACTCCGCAGAGGTGCGGGCGGTGCACATGACGATGATCGCGTCGCCCTGGTCCGTATTGGCGCGCGCCGCCCGCAATACGGCCAGACCGTCGGGGGGTGGCATCATCACGTCCAGGAACAGGATGTCGAAGACCTGCGTTTCCAGCAGGGCCAGCGCCTCAAGGCCAGTCCCGGCAAAGGTCGCCTCGATGTCGTCTTCGATCATGACCGCCATTTCGATCAGTTCCCGGATGTCGGCTTCGTCGTCGACGAACAGAATTCTCATGCTGTTTGGCCCTCCGTGCCGGATTGGCGCTGAAAACTGACGTGAAAGGTCGTTCCGCTGTCCTTGGCGCCATCGGCTTGCGCGCGGGATTCGACGGTGATTTCTCCGCCCTGACGATGGACGAGCTCGCGGGTGATGGCGAGTCCCAGCCCGGTGCCGCTGACCTGGATGTCATGCCCGTGCACCGGCTTGGTGAACCTGTCGAACAGCCGGTCGAGCGCATCCTCGGGAATGCCGGGGCCGGTGTCGCTGACGTAGAACCGGACGGATCGCGGGTGGATCTCGGCACCGATACGGACCTGTGAGCCCGGCGGCGAATACTTGATCGCGTTGGAAATCAGGTTGGCCAGGACCTGTTGCAGCCGCACCCGGTCCAGCAGCAGCACGGGATCTTCACCCGTCGGCAAAGGATCGGCGGCGATGGAGACATCCCGCCCGACGCCATAACCGGTGTTGGTGGTCACGGCTTCGGACAGCGCTTCCGCCACGGCGACGGGTTCGCGGTTGATCGACAATTGCTGCTGGTCGATGGCTTGCAGCGTCAGGATGTCATTGACCAGCACCAGCAGCCGGTCGGCATTGCGGGCGGCCATGTTGACGAGTTTCTTCGCGCCCGCCGGCAGTTCGGCCTCGAACCGGGCCCGCAGCAGGTCCAGCGCGCCGGACAGCGAGGTCAACGGGGTGCGCAACTCGTGGTTCACCGAGGTGACGAAGGACATCCGCGTCTCCGCCAGGCGTTCCTCGGCGGAGATGTCTTCCAGCACGCAATAGGCGATGTCGGTGCCGTACAGGTGAAGCTTCATGACCCGGCATTGCAACCGCTGGGGGGGCCCACCGGGATCGCGCGGTGCGAGGTTCAGGGGATAGACGGCCGTTTCCTTGGGAATATCGGCGAAGGGCGGCAGCCGCTCGCGCAGGCGGTGCACGGCGGATTCGTCGTCGTCCACGTCCAGAAACCGCCGCGCGGCCAGATTGGAACGGTGCAGGGTATCGATGTCGTCGAACACCACGATACCGTCGCCCACATTCTCGAAGATCGCGTCGAATTCGCGCTGCGTCGTCTGGATCTTCAGCCGATCCTGCTCCGAGCGTTTCAGGCCGGCGGCCAGCATCACCGATTGCGACCGCGCCCGGATCGCCGACAGCAGAACGGTGAAGAACAGCAGCGTGGCGATGAACCCGAAGGCCAGCGTGCGGTCCCAGTAATTGCGCAGGACCGCCCGGCGCGACCGGCTGACCTGGATTTCCAGGCCAAGCGCGCCGATCGGGCGGCTGGCGGTCATCAGCCTGCCGGGATCGGCGAGGCCGTCAGTTCCGGTGGCAAAGGCCGTTGCCCCGTCGGCGGTGACGATCCGCACGATCATGTCGTCCTCCACGCCCTGAAGGCTCAGCAGTTCGGCGAAGTAGGGTTCCCCGAGGGAGGAGACGAAGATCCCCCGAAGTTCACCGGCGGAGCTGATGATGGGCCAGGCGATGGGGGTCAGCCGACGCGCCGTACCACGCGAATTGATGGGTGATCCCACCGTGAATTCCCCGCGCGACATGGTGATCGCTTTCTGGAAATAGGCGCGGTCGGCCAGGTTCAAGCCCACCATCACTTCGGTCGTCGACCACATGACCGTGCCTTCGGTATCGATCAGCAGCAGGCTGTCAATCTGGGGCACGTCCTCTACCGTGCGGCGCAGACGGCGCCCGTAGATGTCATCGACATTTTCGGTCTGGCGGAAGGGGACATAGGAGATGTCGTCGATCATCGCCCACATCTTCAGGTTGGCTATATTGAGCGAGGCCTCCAGCGATTGCTGGAACAATTCGGCGAAATATCCCAATTGCTGATGGGCCCGCGCCGCGGACCTGCGGTGATCGGTCCAGGCCAGAAGGAACATCCCCGCCAGGAAGACCAGGACAACCGTGATCATCAGCAGCCGGAACTGCGTTCTGGACCGGCGGTCGACGGCGAAGTCCGCCTCTGGGTAATAATCCGGGCGTGCCATGGGTCAGTTACCTACCGCAACAGGGGACGTGACCTGGATGCCAGGCCCGGCCGTATTCGCAAAACGTTCAGCTGCCGCGATCCCCTGACCAAGTGCCGAGGCCGGGGGCAGTTTGCCGGGCAGAACCAGAGTTGCACACAGGGCCAAGGGTATCTTGGCCCAGCTTTCCCGGTAGGACAGCCTGACCTGGCTCACGGCGTCGATGAAGGTCTGAGCGGTCCGGCGCATGCTGTCCTCGGTTGCGTCAAGGGTGGCGAGACAGAACAGATCCTTGTCCCAATGGCAGAAGATGTCGCGCGCGGGCACCGGCACCGCGCCCAGCAGGCCGCCGATGCTGCCGTAGATCTCGGCGCTTTCGGAGGGCGTGCGGTCCGCCGCTTCATGCAGCCCGACCACGCGGAACACCGTCAGCCCGAACCGGTGGTGCACGGCGGCCGGGACCGCCTGTAGCGCCGCCTGAAATCCCGCCTTGTTGTTGAGAACCTCGGTCATTTCGGCGACCGGCACCCTGGGCGCCCGGCGGTGCCCCCCGCCGGAATGCCGCCGGTCGAGTTCGGATTTCAGCCGCAGGCAGCTGCGCATCCTGGCCTGAAGTTCGATCCGGTTGAACGGCTTGGTCACATAATCGTTCGCCCCGGCCAGGAAGGCATGGTTCAGGGTCTCCATGTCGGTGCGGCTGGTCAGCATGATGATCGGCGTGTCCACAAGATCCTTTACCCCGCGAATGCGCGCGCAGAGTTCGACGCCGTCGATCTCGGGCATCATCACGTCGACAAGGATCAGGTCCGCCGTTTCCTGCCCGCTGGACAGGGCTTCGAACGCCTCCAGCGGGTTCAGGAAGCTGACGAGATTTTCGTAGCCGATGTCGGACAGCGCGGCGCGGATGAACTCCTGCGCGATCTCCGAATCGTCCACGGACATGATGCGATGTGCCATCTGGAACCCCCTAGAACCCTGTCTTCCCGAATACACGCCAACGGCTGTTGCCGTAAATCTCGTCATAGCCGGCAAGGCGATCGTGGTGCAGCTCCGGGAAGCGGCGCAGCACGCGATCCGCCGCCGGTGCACCCTCTGTCACCTTCGGAACCACGATATAAGGCGCCTGCGGCACGCCGCCCTCCAGTGCCCAGTCATAGGCCGGTTGCCCCGAGGTCACGAGGCGGTCCGCCGTGCCGATGGCGACCACCATCGCGGGATTGCGTTCCACGTCCAGCATGATGCCGTCCTTGTCCCTCAGGAATTGCGCGGCCTGGCGGGTGGGGTCGTCGGCATCCGAACTGCGCCCCAGGCTCGCTTGCAGCCAGTCGCGGGTTTCGGCCACCGACGTGTTGCTGACCACCAGGACAGATTGCATCAGGTTGAATGCCAGCATGACGATGATGAGCGGCTCGCGCAATCGAACCGGCGGCCAGAACCGCAGGCCGGCCACCACCACGCCCAGCATCGGCACGATGGCGATCAGCGGGTCGCCTTCGACGTTGAAGAAGATGTTCAATACGTAGGCGCCCAGCACCGTGCCCACCGCCGCCACGATGGGCATGAACAGGCGCGGCATCAGGATATGCCGGAACGCCACCATCAGCGCCACCGGGACGACGCCCGACAGGATCAGCAGATGTTCGGCCAGCGGCACGGGCGAGGGCTGTTCCAGCAATTGCGGCACCAGCGCGCTGTTGAAGATCAAGCTGACGAAAATCAGCGATCCGACGGCCGCCGCCACCGGGTAGAACATCGCGAAGAGATAGCCGAAAGAGGAGGTCGCGATCATGCTGGGGCGCGCGGCCACGATCAGGAACGGCACCGCGCCCAGGCTGATCATCAGCCCGTAGCTGTCGGACAGCGCCACGGTCAGCAGCCCTACGGCGACCTTCATCATGTCGGGCGCGTTCCCGGTCAGGCGCAGGTTCACGATGCCCCGGGCGAACAGCCAGGTGCCCAGCAGGGTCAGCATCGTCTCGGGACCGTCGGCCAGGGCGCGCAGGAAGACGGGGTTCAGTCCCAGCAGGGCCACCGTCACCAGGCTGCCGGGCAGGGAGATTCCCGCCACGCGCCGCAGGTTGCGGAACCAAAGCAACAGGATCGTGGCCCCCAGCAGGGCCGACAGCACGATGGGTCCGGGCGCGGCGGATTGGCCGGGCAACGACTGGATCAGCAGGGTCAGCGCGAAGGGCACCGGCGGATAGAACGCATCCGAAGCGGCGAATTGGCCCGAGCCGTCGATCTGCACGATCGCCTTGGCCCACAGCTCGGTCACGGCGGGGGAGGTGAAGCCATGCGCCTGGGTCCAGCCCAGCCAGAGCAGGAGGCCCGCGAACAGCGGCAGGGCCAGGGCCAGCCAGACGGCGCTGCGGGTCATGTGCCCACATCCTGCGGCAGGCTGCCGGTCGGACCCAGGCTTTCCGCCTCGGCGCCGGCAAGTTCACTGGCGGTATGTTTGGACAGGCCGTGTTGGGTCTTTTCCCAGTAGAACGGGTTGGAGATCAGCTGCCACAGCGCCTTGTAGGCCGCGATGGTCATCAGCACCCAATAGCCGATCACCGTGACGCCCCAGGGCGCAAGATCCGTCCATCGTCGCCGGAATGGCGCCACCATGGTCAGGTAGATCAGCAGCCCGTTGCCGGCCAGCAGGTTGATCAGCGACAGATACAGCACCGGCAGGGGGAAATAGGGTTCGATGGCCACCGATCCGAACACCATCCACAGCCCGAAGATCGCCCAGAACACCGGGTTCAGCAGACCCGACAGCACGGTGCCGCCGATGAAGAAGACGAACCCGAAGACGCCCGCCGCCCCGACCGAGTTCCACAGGTGCACCGGCCGCCGCGAATGCACCAGGAAAGTCTGCATGTAGCCCTTGATCCAGCGGGAGCGTTGCCGGATCCAGTTGGGAATGGAGACGTTGGCCTCCTCGAAGGTGGTGCTGTCGATCACCCCGACGCGATAGCCCTTCTGGGTCAGGCGGATGCCCAGGTCGGCGTCTTCGGTCACGTTGAACGGATCCCAGGCGTTCAGCTCGCGCAGCACATCCATGCGAAAGTGGTTCGACGTGCCGCCCAGCGGGATCGGGATGCGCATCTTTTCCAGGCCCGGCAGCATCAGGTCGAACCACAGCGAATAATCCAGCGTGAACATCCGCGTCAGCCAGTTCTCGCGCGCGTTGTAATAGTTCAGACGGCACTGGATGCAGGCCGTGTTGGGCGTGGATTGGTTGAAGGCGGCGACAACCTTGCGCAGCTGATCCGGTTCGGGCTTGTCCTCGGCATCGAAGATCACCAGCAGGTCGCCCTGGGCGTAGCGCAGCGCGAAATTGCAGGCCTTCGGCTTGGTCTGCGGGTGCGAAGCCGGGACGCGCACGATTTCGAACACGCCTTCCAGGTCCAGCCGCTCCGCCGCTTCGATGGTCTCGTGGTCGCCTTCCTCCAGCACGATCTTGATGTCGAGCTTGGCCAGCGGATAATTCAGGTTCCGCAGCGCCTGCGCGAGGATCGGCAGCACCTCCGGTTCGCGGAACATGGGCACCAGCACGGTATAGACCGGCAGATCCTCGTCGCGCAGGATCTGGGCTTCGGCCGCGATGGCGCGCGACGATGTTTCCTGTGCGGCGCCGCCGACCCAGACCAGCAGCCCCTTGAACAGGAAATTCCCGGTGTAGAACACCGTCAGGCAGACGTTCAGTACGATCAGGGTGGCGATTGGTGCAAAAGCCAGCCCCAACAGCAGCGCCGACAGCAGCAGGTAGATCACCAGAACCTGCGGCGGCGTCACCACCTGCTGCGCGGACATGTCGGGATCCAGCTCTGCCAGCGCATAGACCGCCTCGTGCGAATGCTGGTCGCGGAACGCCTGTTGCAGCGCGGCGGAGACTTGCAGGTGCGAAGCCACGACGATCCGGGTCCGCGTGCCATAGGTGTCGCGGATATGCAGCAGGGTGCGCGGTCCGGGGCGCGAGGTTGCAACCGTGACGGTCCCGTCGCTTTCGCCGATCGGGATCGTGGTAAAGCGGTTCAACTCAGCCGGATCGAACCGCCGCACCAGTTCGGCATCGGCGGGCGTGTCCTCCAGATCGACCAGCGGCAGATCGTGGTAGATGGCGATCTGCGTGTACAGCTCTTGGGTGGTCAGCCAGCGCCGCGACAGCAGAACCTGCACCAGTGACAGGTTCCAGCGTTCTGCCAGCTCCTCCGCCGCATCGAGCTGCTCCGCCGTCAGGGCGCCACGCTCCAGCAGCAGCGTCCCGATGGCGTGGCTTTCCGCATCCAGCTGCATTCAGGGTCAGCCGCCCGGCCCGCTGCGCCGGTTCCGGTAGATGCGCTGGAAGACGATCAGTACGATCAACGTCAGCAGAACCCACGCCCCGCCAACGATCCAGGGCCGGTACTTGGCGAAGATCTGGGCCAGGCTGGTGCGGTCGGGATAGACCACATCCAGCACCGGGTTGATCCGGGTGGAGGTGGCGACGATCACGCCCTCCTGTCCGAGCAGGGCCAGATCGCCACGATTGAGGACCAGCGGGTTCCGCGCGGTGGGTTCCGGCGCTGGCCCGTTGCCCGGACGCAGCCACAGGCCCGGCTGTTCGCCCCGCGTGACAATCTGGGCCACGCCCAGCCGATCCAGAGCGTCGCCGGCAAAGATCACCTCCGCGTCGGTGTTGCGGATCTCCACCGCGCCGGCGTCAAAGGTGATGGCCGGTTCGGCGTCACCGGGGTTGGTGGCGGAAATGACGAAGAAGGGCAGCCCCGGCTCGATCGCCGCAACGCTGGCGCGCGGCAGGATGGACGCGCGGTCGGGGATCATGCTGCCCGCGACCCCGGCAATCCACGGCAGCGCCGTTTCGAGGTCAAGGCCAAGCGCAGGATCGAGAACGACCTGCACGCCTGCGCCGAATTCCTGCCGCAGACCGAAGAAATGGCCATCGTGCACATCGGCATCGGCCAGGCGCAGCGCACTGCCCGGCAGCACCTGCGCCGGGTAACCCTGCGGCTTGAACCGGCATTCGCCGCCGGAGGGCTGGCGCTGGATCGACACGCGCAGCTGGTTGTCCCGGCCGATCAGCCCCGACGGCACGTCGAAGTTCAACCGCTCGGGCGCGCCACTGGGCAGCGGACGGTTCCCCAGCAGGGTGTCGTTCAGATAGACCGAGGCGGTCGCGCCGCGCCCCTCCGCATCCAGCGCTGCCGCCACCACGAGGTTGACCGCGTCGACGGTCTTGCCCGCCGGCAGATCGGAGGATTGGAACGGAATCAGCACGTCCTCGGTCGAGACCACATTGCGCGGCGTCAGGTCCGCCGCCAGAGCCGAAAGCGGCAGCAGGCCATCATCCGGGCCCGCGTCCGAGATCGCCGTGGTGATCGCCGTCTCTCCACCCGCCAGCCCTGCCCAGCCGGAGGCCAGTTGCCACAGCCCAAGCTGCGGATCGGTGCCCCGCACCCGCAGGGCGGGGAAATCCGCATCGGGCGTGACCTGCATTTCGGCTTGCACGCCGGAGGTCGCAACCTCCAGCTGCACATGGCCTTCGGTCCAGTCCTGTCCGTTGTTGCCCGGTGCCGTCCCGAACCGCACGCCGCCGGTTTCCGCCCCGAAGAGTGCCGCGGCCCGTGTCGCCGCCGCCAACCCCCCAAGGGAGGCCTGATCCGGCAGGGTCACGCGCATGTCGGCGGGACGGAACCCGGCGAACAGCGCCGGGGACAGGATGCCGTCACGATCCAGGTCGAGCGTCACGGCAGAGCGTGGGGAGATATCCAGGAAATCGCCCGAGGCGCGTTCGTCCACGCAGACCCGATCGGTGAAGGCCCCGGAATAGGTCAGCCCGACGGCCAGAAACCCGCCCGACACCGCCGCGGCGTCGAAATCCACCGGCAGACTGAACGTTTCGGCGCGATTGCCCAGCGAATGTGTCGCCACCGGCCGGCCGCCGACGGACACCTGCAAGTAGCGATCCACCGCGACCGTGGCGCCATGGGTGATGTCCAGCGTGATGGTCCCGCCGCGCAGGGGGGCGGTGTCGGGGACGGGGATGAAGACGGTGGTTTGCCCTGACAGCTGCCGAAAGGACAGGCCGTTGCCGAAGCCGAGGTCCGCCAGCGTGATCGTGCGGCTGATCGTCTCTGCGCTGGTCGTGGCCGCAGGGCGCGAAGCCGTTGAGATTTCGGCATCCTGGCCAAATGCGGCGAGGGGCGTGCAGGCGAGGGCGCCTATGAGGATCTTGGCAAGAGCCACTCGATTGTCATCCTTTTGCTGGGGCTAGCTTCGGGAGGGGTCCGGCGCCACCGCCGCGAGAATCTCCGATAGCGCGGTGTCGATGATCAACAGATCCGCGTGATCGAAAGGCGTGTTCTTTGCATCGGCGCTCTCTGCAATGTCCAGTGCTCTCCGTACGGCACCTTCAATTTCGGGCAAGTCCAGCATCGCGGCGCTGCCGGCCATGTCGTGCAACAGGCGATGCGCCTTGCGCAGCTGGGTTTCGTGCGGATCGGTACTTTCGGCGCAATGTACTACATCGCGGATGGCGTTCAATCGTGCGGGGACGCCCTCCATGAAACGGGCGCGAATCTTCGCAACGCGTTGTGAAAAGTCCTCGCTTGCGTTGGTCATGGCGGCCATCCTCCCGGAAGGTCTGTCACAGCTTCGAAGCCGCAGGCCGCGCCCGGTGCGGATGCGGGGTCATGCGTGGCGGTCGGGGCTTTGCATCCTGCCGTTGAATTGACTGTCATCGTTTTCGTGCCCCCTGACCTTCGGATGTTTTGCCCGTAGCGGCAAGACCTCCAGGGCTGAAGCGTTGAGCAGCGGTGCGACTTGGCCACATGTTTGCCCGGGGGCGGGGCAGGGGGCGACGAAGCGCGCAACCGCGCCTTTCCTAGCAGCCCGGGATGGGCGCGAAGCCACGGGCCAGGCTGACATCATCGCCATAGATGCGTTGTTCGTAGAACGGACCGTCCAACGCGTCGGACGTGCCGGTCAGGCAAATCGTGATCTGTTCGGACTGATCCTTTGCCGACCAATTCACCCCCTCGTCTTCCAGCGGCATGACCATGAGCGTGTCCCGCGCCACGACCTTGCCATCGGATCGCACCTCCACTTCCAGATCGATGGGAAAAACGGAGGGGTTTTGCAGGACGAAGGAATACCGGTAAGGCCCCGCAGCGGACGGGAGGAGCCGGTAGGTGGGCGGGGTTTCGAACACGAGCCAGTAGGGAATTGCATCGGCCAGCCGACGCGTGTTGTCAGCGGTTCGGCCGGTGTTGTCCTCGATCTGTTCCGCCTTTTCCGCGATAAGGCCAAGATCCTGGCGCGCCGCGATCAGGTGCTGTTCGAACCCCACGGCCATGCGCGCCACGTCACCGGGATGGACAAACGCCCAAACCGCGCCAGCCAGGGCGACGACTTCCGCCAGGTTGGCAAAGAAGCCGACACCGCCACCGATACCCGCAAGCACTTTCCGCGACAACGGGGAGACAAGGATCAACCGCATTGACCTGATCATGAAGCGTTCTGCCCCTTCCCTGACAACGTATCGCCCCGTCACGTCGCCGCAGGCGATATACATCATTTAGATTATCGTAAGTATGTATCTATACAGACGACATTCCGGTTGAAAAGCGCCAAAATGCAGGCAGGCGGCCAGATCGCTGACCGCCTTGCCCTGATCGTGCCCGCCCGCCCGCCGGACGTGATGCTCACCGGTTGGCTGGTCCCGTATCGGCGATGGCGCACCGATCACTCAAGGAGAGAAGGAAGCCAAAGGGCGATCTCGGGGAAGGCCACCAGCAGGCCGATCAGGCCGAACATCGCGACCACGAAAGGCAGCGCGCCGATCATCACATCCCCTATGCCGCCGCGCGACCGGATGGCCTGCACCACGTAGAGATTGATGCCGACCGGCGGCGTGATCAGCGCCACTTCGAGCAACACGATCAGCAGGACGCCGAACCACACCGGATCATAGCCCAGAGAGAACACGATCGGCGCCACCAGCGGGGTCATCGTGACCAGCATCGACAGGCTTTCCATGAAGCAGCCAAGCGCCACGAAGAACACCACGATGATCAGGATCGTGCCCGTCGGTGACAGGCCCAGCTCTCCGACCAACCTGGTCAGAGCCTGCGGGATGCCCAGGAAAGAGAGGATGAAGTTGAGGAAATACGAGACCATCACGATCAGCATGATCATCGCCGTGGTCCGCATGGTGCCGGTAAAGGCCTCCTTCAGCATCTGGATCGAAAGCCGCCGGTAGCAGGCAGCCAGGATCAGGGTGAAAACCAGCCCGAGGGACGCCGCCTCCGTCGGGGTGGCGATGCCGGCATAGATCGAACCGACCACGACGAGGAACAGGCCGATGATCGGCAGGATCGAAGGCAGGCTGCGCAGGCGCTGGCTCCAGGTTGCCGCGATCCGCTGACCGCCCATGGAGGGGCGCAACAGACAGGTCAGGATGACAATTCCGCCGAAGATCAGCGCCAGAAGAAGGCCCGGCACCAGCGCCGCCGAATAAAGCTGCGGGATCGAACTTTGTGTCATCATCCCGTAGAGGATCAGATGGATCGACGGCGGGATCAGAATCCCCAGCGTCCCGCCCGCCGCCAGAGAGCCCAGGAACAGCCGCTCGTTGTAGCCGCGCCGTTCGATTTCGGGGAGGGCGACGGTGCCGATCGTCGCGGCGGTGGCAACGGATGACCCGGAGGTCGCGGAAAACAGGGTGGAAGCCGCGATATTGGCATGCAGCAGCCCGCCGGGCAGCCGGTTCAGCCAAAGTGCCGTCGCCGCGTACATGCGCTCCGCCACGCCGGCGCGCAGCAGCAACTCACCCAGCATGACGAACAGCGGGATGGTCGTCAGGGTGAATTCATTGGCCACTTTCCAGAAGATTTCGGACCCCGCGACATGCAGGGGCATGGGCGAATGCAGCCAGCCCATCACCAGCCCGGTGATCAGCAGCACGGCGGCGATCGGCATGGAAATGGCCACGAGGCCCAGCAGAATGGCAAAGGTCTGGGCAAACATCAGCCGTCTCCTCGGGATTGCAACACGGCGTCGCGGGCTTCCTCATCCGGCGTCGGCACGCCGTGGCGCGCGATGACGGAGACGGCACGGCCCGCAAGGAGATCGGCGAAGCTGCGCGCCAGCGCGGTCAGCAGCGCCGCCAGAAAGACGAGAATGCCCAGCATCCAGATGGCCTGCGGCACGACCAGCGGAACCTGGAGGGAGGAGGCCGAATGCGCATCGCGCGTCCAGGAGGTGGTGAGCACAAGCCAGCTGCTGTAGGTCAGGAACCCGGCCACGATCAGCAGCGACAGCATTGCCGAGATGTCCAGCGCCAGACGCGGCACGAAGGTCAGCTTGCGATAGAGAATGTCGACCCGGATATGGGCGCGGGCATGAAAGGCCGAGGCCAGCGACCAGCTGACCCCGATGGCAAAGAGGTAGCCGGCGATCTCGTCCACCCCGCCCAGGTTGCGCCCGCTGAGCGCACGCCACAGCACATCCGTCGCGACCAGCAGGCCCATGGTCAACGTGGCCGCGCCAGCGGTCAGCACCATGCCATGGGCCAATTGGCGCAGCGCCTCGTCAAAGGCGGTGGTCAGGGGCGCTCGCCCCTGAACTTTTTGCGCCGGATCGCTCATTTAACGGCGGTCAGACCGGTCAGCGCGCCGACCGTCTCGTTCCAGTTGGCGATGCAGGCCGCGTCGCAACGGGCGGCCCAGTTCTTGAGGATCTCCTCCTCGAGCAGGTCGCGGCGGCGGGCGTCGTCCGCCTCGGAGACCGGCACGAAGGACATCGCGGCCGGCTCCCCGTAGGGGCATTCGCCGTTGCCGGTGTTGCAGGCGATCCCGGCCGCGTCATCGATCCGCGCCAGATCCCACAATTGCCCTTCGAGTGTCTTGGCACCGCTGCGCAGGGCGTCCTGCTGCTCCGCGCTCAGCCCGTCGAAGGTGGATTTGTTGGCCGCGATGAATGTCAGGCCCCAGCCAAGGCGCAGACCGTAAAGATCGCTGGTGACTTCGGGAAACTTGAAGGAATAGCCGGTCAGCGTGCCGGTAAAGGCGCAATCGACGACGCCGCGTTGCAGGGCGGGGACGACCTCGGCCAGCGGCACGCCAATGCCGGTTCCGCCGGCGGCTTCGATGAAATCGTTCATGGAGGAGCCATAGAAGCGGATCTTCTTGCCGGCGAATTCATCCAGGCCGGTCACCGGCTCCGAACAATACATCACCTGGCTGGGATTGGGGTACATGCCCAGGTAGACAAGGTTGTGCTGCTCCGCGAGGTCGGTGGTCATCGTCGCCTCGTAGGCATCCACCGCCTGGCGCAGGGTGTCCATGTCCTGAATGACACCGGCCAGTTCGATCCCCTCGATCACCGGATCGTCGGAGACCGAGTAGCCGACCACGATATGGGCGACGTCGAAAACCCCCATGGAGGCCAGGCGCAGCAATTCGGCCCCGCCAAGGCCCAGCTCCGAGTAATTCGACAGTTTGGCCGTCAGGTCGCCCCCGGTCGCGGCCGGAAAGTCCTTGGTCCAGAAGGGTTGCTCCACGGCGCCATAGGCGTTGAGGCTGGACCAGGGGGCCACAACGTTCAGTTGGGTCTGGGCCTGTGCCGTGCCGCAGGCGGTGGCCAGAAGGGCGGCGGTTGCTGCGCTTTTGAGAAATGTCATGAGGAAGTCTCCCTGTTTGGTGGCCGTTCTAAACTGGGGCCGGTTGATTATGAATCGTTTCGGTGGCGGCGCTGGCGGCTACGGATTTCGGCGCAACGGTGATGTCCAGCCAGCCATGATCCGTCAGGCGTGCCCTGTCGCCGCGCCCCAACAGGACGGAGGTGGTTTCGGAGACCACCATGCAGGGACCGGAGAGCGTATGACCGGGGGCCAGCATCGCCAGGTCGTAGACGGCGATCCCGGCCTGTGTGCCGGATTGCCAGACGGGCCGGGACGCGACCGGCCGGGCGGGACCGTCGGCGGGGGCGAGGCGCCGCGCCATATCGCCCCGTTCCACCGCGCCGACAACTGCGACACGGGCATTGACCAGGTCCACCTCCTGCTCGGGCGAGGCGTAGGTATAAAGCGCTTCGTGACGGGCATGGAATCGCTGGCGGACAGCTTCGGCCAGTCCCGGTGCGGCCAGATCCAACCCGTCGAGCGGTACGTCGATTTCGAAAATCTGCTCGCCGTAGCGCATTTCTGCCGAAGGTTCGGCGCGCAAATCCAGGGCCAGGGCCTCGGGCATCTGTGCCCGGGCCTCCGCCTCCAGCTCGGCGAGGACGGCGCGGATCGCCGGGTCCGTCAGGCCGGTGGCATCCATGGGCCGGGAACGCGTCGCCTCTGTCCGCAGGTCGGAGGCCAGCATCCCCCAGGCGGACAGGACGGAGGCAACGGTGGGCACCACCACCCGGCTGATATCCATCTCGCGGGCCACGTCCACGGAGTGAAGCCCGGCGGCCCCTCCAAAGCTCAGCAGCGTGTATCCGCGCGGATCGACGCCCCGGCGCAGGGTCATCATGCGGATTCCATCCGCCATGCGGATGTTGATCAGGCGGCGCACCCCTTCGGCGGTGGCCATGCGGTCCAGGCCCATCTCGCCCGCCAGCCGGTCCATCGCCGTCTGCGCGGCCTCCAGGTCCAGGTCACGCGATCCGCCGGACAGCGCCCCGGTGCCCAGGTATCCCAGCACAAGGTTTGCATCGGTCACCGTGACCTCCTGACCGCCGCGCCCGAAACAGGCCGGGCCCGGCTGTGCCCCTGCGGATTGCGGACCAACGGAAAAGCCGCTTTCCGGGTCCATCCGCGCGATGGAGCCGCCGCCCGCCCCGATCGACAGGATGTCGAAGCTGCGCAGGGCGATGCGTTCGCCCGCCAGGCCGCGTTCCGACGTCAGGGCGATTTCGGATCCGGTGATCAGCGACACCTCGGTCGAGGTGCCGCCCATGTCAAAGGGGATGACATCCGGGGCGTCGATCATGCGGGCGCAGGCCCGTGCCCCGGCAATGCCGCCAGCGGGACCGGACAGGCAGGTGCCGGCGGCCAGGGCAATCGCCTTGTCGACCCGCGTGACCCCGCCATGGGACAGGATGATGAACAGCGGGCCGTCATAGCCCGCCTGGTTCAGCCGACCGGTCAGCCGTTCCATGTACAGCTTCACGATCGGGCCGACATAGGCATTCACCACCGTGGT
>NZ_JAAFZC010000005.1 GCF_010614805.1 Pseudooceanicola aestuarii | reverse complement strand
GAGCACCACCGAGATTGACGACGCGCTCATGGCGAAGGCAGCAAACATCGGACTGATGAGGATGCCAAAGAAGGGAAACAGAACTCCCGCCGCGACCGGCACGCCGGAGGCGTTGTAGATCAGCGCGAAGAACAGGTTCTGGCGGATGTTGCGCATCGTGGCCCGGGCGAGCCGCCGCGCACGCACGATACCATCAAGGTTGCCCTTGACCAGCGTGACGCCCGCGCTTTCGATGGCCACATCGGCGCCGGTGCCCATGGCGATGCCGACATCGGCCTGCGCGAGCGCGGGGGCGTCGTTGACGCCATCCCCGGCCATGGCGACCTTGTGGCCCGCCTCTTGCAACTCAAGGATGATCCGCGCCTTGTCCTCCGGCAGCACGTCGGCCCGGATCTCATCGATTCCGAGCCGCGTGCCGATGGCCTTGGCCGTGCGTTCGTTGTCGCCGGTCGCCATGATGACGCGGAACCCCAGTTCATGCAGATCCTCGATGGCTTCTGGCGTGGTCTCCTTCACTGGGTCGGCGACAGCAACTAGACCGGCGATCTCGCCATCCAGCACAACGAACATGACCGTCTCGCCTTCGTCGCGGCGGGCATTGGCCTTGGCGGTCAACGCGCCCGCCTCGAGCCCCAATTCGCGGATCATCGCCAAATTGCCGAGCGCGACCGCTTTGCCGTCAACGACCCCCTTGACGCCCTTGCCAGTGACCGCCTCGAAGTCCCGTGCCTCGTCCATTTTGACATCTCGCTCCTCCGCACCCCTGACGATCGCTTCGGCCAAGGGGTGCTCCGATCCGCGCTCAAGCGATGCGGCGAGACGCAAGACCTCGGCTTCGTCGTGGCCGGGTTGCGGGAGTACGTCGACAAGCCGCGGCTTGCCTTCGGTCAACGTGCCGGTCTTGTCGACGATCAGGGTATCGACTTTCTCGAACCGCTCCAGCGCCTCGGCGTTCTTGATCAGCACCCCTGCCTGAGCGCCCCGTCCTGTCGCTGTCATGATCGACATCGGTGTCGCCAGGCCAAGCGCACAAGGACAGGCGATGATCAGAACCGCCACCGCCGAAATCAATGCGTAGGAAAGCGCAGGCGCGGGCCCCCAGATCGCCCAGGCGATGAAGGACAGGACCGCGATACCGATGACGGCCGGAACGAAATATCCCGCCACCTTGTCGGCGTATTTCTGGATCGGGGCGCGCGAGCGCTGCGCGTTCGACACCATCTCGACAATTTGAGCCAGCATCGTGTCGGACCCGACACGCGTCGCCTCCATCACTAGACTGCCAGTGCCGTTGATCGTCGCACCGGTTACCGGGTCGCCTTCGGTCTTCTCGACCGGCACAGGTTCACCGGAGATCATGCTTTCGTCGATCGAGGACCGGCCGTCCAGAACCACGCCATCGACAGGCACCTTGTCACCGGGCCGTACGCGCAGCCGGTCGCCGACCTGTACGTCCTCGAGCGGGATCTCCTCTTCGGAGCCATCGTCCCGCATGACCCGCGCGGTCTTGGCGGCCATATCGAGTAGCGCACGGATCGCCTTGCCGGTTCCTTCACGTGCGCGCAATTCCATCACCTGACCGAGCAGCACGAGCGTCACGATCACCGCCGCCGCCTCGAAGTAGACGCCGACATGGCCTTCGGAGTCTCGGAACCCATCAGGGAACATGTCCGGTGCGAGAACGGCAACGACGCTGAAGAGCCAGGCGGCTAGAACGCCCATGCCGATCAGGGAAAACATGTTGAGGTTCAATGTGCGGAACGAAATCCATCCGCGTTCCAGAAACGGCCAGCCGCACCACAAGACCACTGGCGTTGCCAGGATCAATTCGATCCATTGTGTAGTGCTTTCGCCAAAAAACGTCCGGACTGCGGGGAAACCGACGAATGGCCCCATCGTGAGGACAAGGAGCGGGATCGTCAGGACTGTGCCGGCCCAGAACCGCCGTGTGAAATCTACCAGTTCGGGATTTGGACCTTCATCGCCGGGCACACCGGATTCCAGTTCCAATCCCATACCACAGATCGGACACGCGCCCGGATCAGGCTGCCGCACCTGAGGGTGCATCGGGCAGGTGTAAATGGGACCATCATGTCCTGTAGGAACCAGATCATATCGGCCATCCGCCGGTGCGGCACCTGCGTGGTGGTCGTGATGATCATGTGCTGAATGGACCTCGAGCTCCGATTCCGGCACGAGGTGCATCCCGCATTTCGGACATTTGCCGGGCTCAAACTGCCGCACCTCAGGGTGCATGGGGCAAACGAATACCGAGGAAGCTGCTGTGGTTTCAGAACTGTCGGGGGTGCTCATTTTGCGGTCCTTTCCGAGAATGCTTCTCTTGCTTGGGGCTTCCATCCACAGGAGGGTCAAGAGAGATCAGTACGGCGATTACATTGCGGCTCTGCGGGGTGGCGCTGTCCGGCCCCGTTCCCGCCGGGCGAACACGATCAACGCCAGCCCGACCAGCACCATTGGCATGGAGAGCAACTGGCCCATGGTCAAACCCCACTCACCAAAGTGGAGCGCATGGCCAATTGGGTTATCTTCCGTCACGAACTGCTGGTCCGGTTGCCGGAACATCTCGACGAAATTTCGGGCAAGACCATAGCCGGTCAGAAACACGCCAGCCAAGGCACCGGGCATTTTCAGCCAGCCCCGGCCCCAAGCGAGATAAATGAGCAGTATTCCAAGAATGAGCCCCTCCAATACCGCCTCGTACAGCTGGGACGGGTGTCGGGCGCAGAGGCCGCTAACCCCTGGGCAGGCCTGCGCGACTTCGCCGGGAAAGATCACCGCCCAGGGAACGTCCGTCGGCCGCCCCCACAACTCATTGTTGGTGAAGTTCGCCAGCCTTCCAAGAAACAAGCCTGGTGGTGTTGCCAAAGCCAGCAAGTCGCCAGTGCTGAGCAATGACGCGTTCTGTCTAAGGCAGAACAGCAAGGCCGCGATGACAACTCCCGCGAACCCCCCGTGGAAAGACATGCCGCCTTGCCAGACCATCAGAATTTCCAAGGGATTGGCGAGATAATATGCGGGCTGGTAGAACAGTACAAAGCCCAGGCGACCACCAGCAATCACGCCGATGATGATCCACGTCAGAAGATCTTCGATCTGCGTTCGGTCAAGCGGCGGTCCAGCTGACGTCCAGAGCGCGGGACGGCTTATGGCACTCGAACAAATGCGCCAGCCAATCAGGATACCGAAGATATAGGCTAGCGCGTACCAGCGGAGTGCGAATGTGACCCCCCCGATGTCGAAGGAGAAGAGGTCGGTTCCAATATCCGGAAATGGCAATCCCGCTGGCAGCACTGGGTGAGTTCCTCATCAGGAATTTACGTGGGGATTAGATGGCATTGATCGAGCACCGCTAAAGGCGCTCGATCTGCGACAGGGCATCCAACGCCCATCCCGCCATCACGCGGTGTCGAGGGCGTCCCGAAGGAGATCGCGGACTTCGCCGGCGACCGCGTCCAGGTCTTGGTTCTGCACCGCCTGCATCGAAGCGACAGGATCGACCGCGCTGACCTCGGTGTCGCCGTCCAGTTGCCGCAGGATAACATTGCAGGGAAGCATCGCACCGATGCGAGGCTCGATCTCGATGGCTTTGTGCGCCATGCCCGGATTACAGGCCCCCAAGATGCGGTAAGGCGGCATGTCCGCATCAAGTTTCTTTTTCATCGTCGCTTTGACGTCAATCTCAGTCAGCACGCCGAAGCCCTTGTCTGCCAAAGCATCCCGAACACGCATCTCTGCGTCATCGATTTTGGTGTCTTTCAGGACGCGATCATAGGTATAGGCCATGGGAATTTTCCTTTCCGTGTCTCTATTTGTTGGCATACCGAGGCTAAACGGTTCAGGTCGCGGTTCGGTTCAATGTCCCGACCGCGAATGGTTTTGGGGTTGTGAGGACGGGTGCCGGAAAAAAAACCGGCACCCATTGGCTCAGTTGTCCTGCATCATGGAGCCGTTGCCCATGCCCTGACCGTTGCCAGGCCGCGCAGGCGCATCTGCCATATTCGACCGCATCATCTGCATCCGCTCCATCCTATCGGCAGGAGCGGCCATCTCTTCCGGCGTCACCGCGCCGTCGCCATCGGCATCGAGGTGTTGGAAGCGATCCACCATCATTTCGCGGATCATCGCGCTGTGGAGAGCTTCAAATTCAGTAATCGAGAGGCTTCCATCCCCGTCGCTGTCAAACTCGGAAAGCTTGGCCTCCAGCTGCGTGCGCATTTCTTCCGGCGTCGTTGTGCCGTCTCCATCAGTGTCGAACATTTGCATCATGCCGCCAGCCATGCCTGGGCTCATCATACCACTGCCCATGCCTGCGCCCATCATGCCTGCGCCCATCATGTTTCCGTGCATGCGCTTCATCATGTCCATCATTCCGCCCATGTTCCCCATCATACCGGGACCACCGTTCTGCATCATGCCTGGTCCGCTCTGGGCGCCAAATTGTCCCCCACGCCCGTGGTTGGCGTCCGCGAATGCGGCACCGCCAAGGGCGGTTGCAGCCAGGGTCATTGCAGCGAGTAAAGTGTTGCGTTTCATTTCGATCACCTCGTGTCAGTGTTGCGATACCCAGCATATGGGGGGCACCTGCAGATGCGGAATGCCACGCGAGCCGGTGTTTTGTATCGCGAGGTCACAAAGGCGGGGTCTGTTACAAATTGCGACAAATCAATTCGGGGCGAACGCTCCTCTTCATCTGAAACATGCGATATCCAGAAAAAAAGGTGTCGAGGATCCGTATACCAACCGAAACCGAACCCATGTTTCGGTAGAGGTGAAATCCGGAAGAGTTGATGTCGAGATTGCTAGAGGTCCTGAATATCCCGAAAATTCAGTCATTCAACTCATGGCAGGAGGCTGCAAGGTGCGCTTTTCCAATCGCATTTTCTCAGTTCTAACCGTGGTGATTTTGGCGGGGTGCGGTGCAGGAAACGACATGCGCCCTGATGCTTCAGCCGAAGTCATCAGTAGTGCATCCTACCGTCACGACGGACCGGCTGCGCTGACGCTGTACACCATGATCAGCAACAGATCCGGGGCGGGTGCGCATAGCAGCGTCATGATCAATGGGTCGCAGCGCGTTATCTTCGATCCGGCAGGAACGGTCCGGCTGAGCGCGGTACTGGAACGGGGAGATGTGCTTTATGGCATTACTCCACAAGTGGCCGATTTTTACGCACGGGCTCATGCACGGGAGACCTACCACGTCGTCATACAAGAGATCGATGTGTCCCCCGAAGTCGCGGAGCAGGCCTTGCGGCTTGCAATTGCCAGCGGCCCAGCCGCTTCCGGTTTTTGTAGTGCCAGTACCTCCGCGGTACTCAGACAATTACCAGGATTTGAATCCATCGGACGCACATTTTTTCCAAAGCGCCTGATGGCGGATTTTGGCAAGTTGCCGGGCCTGCGAACCACAAAGCTGTTCGAGAACGATGAGGACGACAAATCCGTAGCGATCGCACAGTTCGAAAGTTCACTTGCGACACAGCCGTGAGTGTTCGTCCAACAATTCATTGGAAGATGTCCCTGCACGACGCAGTCCTCGGCGTGTGAGCCAAAGATGCAATAGGTTAGCTTCGAGCGGTAACGCTGTCTTCGGCCGAGTAAAGGAACGCCGTCGATCCGACAGCGACATTCGGATAGAGATCATTGATGTGGGCCATCACCATGCGCACGCATCCCGAACTGGCCCGGCCGCCAATGCTGCGAGGGCTCGGCGTTCCGTGAATTCGAAGGTACGTATCCCGATCTCCGACGAATAGATACAAAGCCCTGCTGCCCAAGGCATTGTTGGGGCCGGGCTCCATACCGTCGGCAAACCGCTCGTAAGCCTCCGGATCGCGTTCGATCATTGACTGCGTTGGCGTCCAGTGCGGCCATTCGACCTTTCGGCGGATCGTATAGGTGCCGGGTTCATAGAGATCGCCCTTGGCAATCGCCACCCCGTATCGCATCGCGGTGCCACCTTCCTCGATATGGTACAGATAGCGCGCGATCGCATCGACGTGAATGTCACCCGGGCGCAAACCGTCATTCGCCAAAACGCGTTGCGGCAGCAGCCTGGGATGCAGCCCCCATGGGTTGGTTGTTGCCGGGTCATAGTTGGCGGGCGTGATCTGCGCATCCCAAGCTGCTTTTTCGGCTGTTGACGGCCAGGTCTTAGCGAATGCTGGCGAACTCAGAGAAGCTGAAAACAGCGAGCCGGAAAGTGCAAGGAAGTGTCGTCTTGTAACCATGAAGCGAAGCCCTTTGTTTGTTTTCGATGAATGCGGGACGATTCAAGAAACGTCCGCGACCCCATGCCACCGAACCTTTTGATGTCTTGCGATCGCGACCAACCAGAGGCAAGCAAGGACACCGCTTAGGATCGCGTTCCAACTCGCCATGGACAACGTCAGAAATTCCCAGACAACCTCACTGCACAGAACAAGATTGGACGCATTTGAACTGGCAGAGGGCAGCAATTCCGATACCGACATTTGGGAAACATCGAGGCCGGATCCCGTGCAAGAAGTCGGTCCCTCCCACCAGCCGCGCTCGACACCGGTATGAAACACTCCCAACGCGGATGTGCTGAGTGCCGACAGGGCACCGATTATCAGGATTGGCAAAATCGGCAGAGCAAAGAGCAACAGAGCGCCCATTCCAATGGCGATTGCGTGTGGGTAGCGTTGCCAGATGCACATTGCGCACGGCGCGTACCCAAGAGCCTGGAAAACGAAGGCCCCCAACAGCAAGGCGGCTGATCCTGCCGCCGCAGTCATGCCGAGAGATTTTGGTGTCAGGGTCAATGAACGCTCCCATTGGCAGTCGATGGACCTGTTTCTCGCTTGTCAGGTTACGTAGACGGCGAAAGGCCTGTTATCATTCAGAGATTTGTAACGGTATGTATCCGTCTCGACCCTCAGCCGACTCTGATCCACGTTGCCATACCGTCGGCTTGGTGGCTCAACATGTGGCAATGCAGCATCCAGGATCCCGGATTGCCCAAGACGACGAGAATATCCCGCGTCTCGCCGATATCCAGATAGGTCGAGTCCCGGTATGGACCGGCTTTCCCCGCCGCATCGAGTTCCCAGAAATGGTGGCCATGCAGATGCATGACGTGTGGAAACCCGGTTTCGTTGCGGATCGAAATGCGCGCGGTCGTCCCCTGCGCGACGGATAGGAAAGGGGTTCGAGGCAGGCCCGATACGTCATTGAGCGCCCACGTCCCTGTGCCGTTGTGGGACGCGCTTCCCGCACCTCCCTGAAGCACCAGCTCCGCGGTTTGGCCGGGGTCTTGCGGGGCGGGCATTCGGTTGGCGGGCAACGCGGTGATGGGCGCTTTCGCAGGCTCACGAGAGCCGGAAACAGCGATTTCGCCAAGGCTCAACGTCCGCTCTCCAAAGCTGTCGTCAAATCTAATAGGCCCGGTCGCATCACCAATCACATCGCATCTTTGCCCCGGAGCTAGGAGGATGGGTTCGAGTGTCTGTGGCTGCGCCAGGGGCATACCATCCAGTGCAACGATCTTGCCTGCCAGACCGTCCAGCCCGACACGGTAAACCCTGTCGATAGAGGGATTTATCAGGCGCAAGCGCAGGCGGTCGCCTTGTCTCACATTCTTGCTGGTTCCATTGGAAACAAGCGCCGTGACCGTATTGCCGATACGGCCCTCGGTCGCGAAATGAGCCGGGTTGAACCCTTCGTCGTACTGTCCGGACTGATCCAACAAGACATCGAAGAACTGAACAACGATGTCATGGTCGACAGCCGGCGCATTTTGCTCCTCGACGATGAAGGCGCCGAAAAGACCGCGGCTGACCTGATCGTAAGACAGGTAATGCGAGTGATACCAATACGTGCCGGCATCCGGGACGCCGAATTGATAACGATACGAGTCGCCCGGAATGACCACATCCTGAGTGAGGACGTTGACACCATCCATCCGATTTGGAACCCGCAACCCATGCCAGTGAACGAGAGCGCCCTCCTCCAATCGGTTATCGAGGGTAATGCGGGCGGTTTGTCCTTGTCGCATTCTGACTTCTGGGCCCGGCAGACCACCGTTGAAGCCCAACATCGACACGTCGTACCCAGCAAGGTGCGCCTTGATCGATTGGGGCGCGAGGATCAACTCGTGTGTCGCTGCTGGCAAGCGGGTACCAGCCAGCGCAACGGTCATCCCGCCAAGGAAAGACCTCCGGCTCAAAGACAATTCCGTCACCTCATGAATGATAGACTGGCTTTCGCCAACTGCCGCACTTGTGCCATTTCCGGAAGAGGAACTTCAAGGCGACAGAACACTCCTCACGCCGTTGTCACTTTGGGATACAGGAAGACGCGGGCGCCGATTTCAACGCGTTCGTACAGATCCTTCACATGTTCATTCGTCAACCGCGCGCATCCATTCGACACGGCAGACCCAATTGTCTCCGGGGCGTTCGTTCCATGAATGCGAAGATAGGTATCGCGTCCCTCGGCATCGTAGAGATAGAGCGCGCGGGCCCCGAGCGGGTTGTTTGGCCCGCCTTTCAGTCCATCCTTGTACTTTGCGTATTTGCGTGGCTCGCGCCGGATCATGGCGTTCGTTGGCCGCCACCATGGCCATTTGGCCTTGCGCGCTACCGTGAACTCTCCGGGTTCGTACAAACCTTTGCGCCCTACCCCGACCCCGTAGCGGATCGCCATCCCGTCCTCGAGCATGAAATAAAGGAAAAAATCGTCGGGAACGACGTGGACATCGCCTTTAACCCAGTCACCACGACGGGTGTTTACCAATTGTGGTTCGAACCGTTCGGGCAATTTGACTTTGTGGGCCCAGGCAGTTGTGGGCAGAAAGCAACCCATCGCTCCGGCACAAATCAATTCTCGTCTCGTGAAATTCTGCATGGCGCGATCTCCTCGGACCCATGAAAATTCAGTGCGCGTCAGGGGCAAAGAAAAGAAGCCGTGAACCGGGGCAAACGACGCGCCTTTGTTGCCTTGAAACTACGAAAATGCGTGCTTTTGGAACTCTCCAGCGCTGGAATGTTGTTGTTTTACAGAGAACTGCAAGGAGGTGACTGGAAATGCACTACTCACGATTCTTTATGATGATCGGAACATCGACCGTGGTCATGTTCGTTCTGATGTACCTGAACACCTATCTTTGGGGCCATATCTTCTTTTCGGAGACACGCCTTTACATGGCCATCCTGATGGGGGCGACCATGGCCGTGATCATGTTGGCGTACATGTTGTCCATGTATCAGAACACCAAAGCCAACATCGCGATTTTCGTTGGCGCAATAGTCCTTTTCGCGGCGAGCCTCTGGCTGGTTCGCGGGCAATTCACGGTGCAGGACAGGTCCTACATGCGCGCCATGATCCCGCACCACTCGATCGCCATCATGACGTCGACTCGTGCCGAGATCACCGACCCGCGCGTCCGGGGGCTCGCAGACGACATTATCTATGCGCAGGACAAGGAAATCGCCGAAATGCGCTACCTTATTGCTGACATTGGAGCAAACGGCGAAGCATCGGCCACGCGAAGCGAAACGCCGGCGCAGGTTGTGGATGCGCAACAGGCGCTTCAAACGGAGGTCGTGTCGAAGGTCGATCCTGAGTTTCTGACGGAAGACGAAATCGCTGCGGTGTTCCCGAATGGCGGAAATTGCCGCTTTGCTTACACCTCGGACAGTCCGGCTGTACTGGTGACTGGTGAAACCGGCGAAGGGTCTGCAGCCGCAATGAAGATCAGCGGTGATCTGGTGCGCCTGAATGCGCAGGGCGAAAATGCATTTTCTGAAGGCCCGCTGTCGGCCGAGATCGCAGAGACGAACGGTGACCTGACCGATCTGATCGTCAGCGCGGGAACCGACTACGAAGCCGGGTTCCGTGGTCAACTTACGTGCAGCGGATAAGGAGGAAAGGACATGCCCCGCGACACAGACAGTAAATCCGCGCAGCTTTATCGCATGGTCATGCCGGGCCATGTCTGCCCCTACGGTCTGAAATCGAAAGACCTGCTGGAGCGGCAAGGCTTCGAGGTGGAAGACCATCCGCTTGACACCCGTGAAGACACCGATGCTTTCATGGAGAAGCACGGGGTCGAGACGACGCCGCAGACTTTCATCGGGGACGAACGGATCGGCGGTTACGATGATCTCAGGGTGTTTTTCGACATTGACCCACCCGAGGAAGAGCAAAGCGACACGACCTACCAGCCGGTCATCGCGATCTTTTCCGTTGCCGCGCTGTTGGCATTGGGCCTGTCTTGGCACCAGTACGGGTCGGTCCTTACCTTGCGGGGGTTCGAATGGTTCATTTCGCTGTCCATGACCATTCTCGCGATCCAGAAATTGCAGGATGTCGAAGGGTTTTCGACGATGTTCCTCAACTACGATCTGCTGGCGCGCAAATGGGTGCGATACGGCAAGGTCTACCCGGTCGGCGAAGCGTTGGCAGGTGTCCTGATGACTGCCGGCGCGCTGCTGTGGCTCTCGGCGCCTGTCGCCCTGTTTATCGGCACGGTCGGCGCTGTCAGCGTGTTCAAGGCTGTTTATATCGACAAGAGAGAGCTGAAATGCGCCTGCGTCGGCGGTGACAGTTCCGTCCCGCTGGGGTTCATTTCGCTGACGGAAAACCTGATGATGATCTTCATGGGTATCTGGATGCCGGTCCGCGCGATCTGGTTCTGAGGTACAGCCCCTTCTTGCCTGTCACTTGGCCAACCGCTCCGGCGACAGATCCTCGATGATGGGGCAGTCGGGCCGGTGATCCCCGGCACATTTTTCCACCAGTTCGGCGAGCGTCGCGCGCATGGATTGCAGTTTCGCGATCTTTTCCTCGATCTGGCGCAGATGGTCTTCCGCAACCGCCTTCACTTGCATGCTTTCGCGGTTTTCATCCTCGTAGAGCGACAGGAGCGTCCTGCAATCTTCGATGGTGAACCCCAAGGCCCGTGCGCGACCCAGAAACGCCAGCTTGTGAACGTGGTTCTCGGTGAACGCGCGATAGCCGTTCTCGCTACGGTTCGGGCGGATCAGACCGATGTCCTCGTAGTAGCGGATCGTCTTGGCGGGCACACCCGATTGTCGGGCAACGTCTCCGATGTTCATGTCGGACCTCCGTTATTCTGCTGGAGCAGGAGTGGCGGCTGCCATCTCTGCCGGGATTGCGCGCTGCTCGTCCATCGCAGGCGCGATGCGCCGCAGCCGCAGGGCATTGGTCAGGACAAACACCGAGGACAACGCCATCGCACCCGCCGCAAGGATTGGTGACAGGAGCAACCCAAAGGCCGGATAGAGCACCCCGGCAGCGACCGGAATAAGTGCCACGTTGTAGGCAAAGGCCCAGAACAGGTTCTGCCGGATGTTGCGCATGGTCCGCCGCGATACTTCGAAGGCGTTCACCACGCCGCGCAAATCGCCCGACATCAGGACGACATCCGCAGATTCGATGGCCACATCGGTGCCGGTTCCAATGGCGATGCCCACATCGGCATGCGCCAGCGCCGGGGCGTCGTTGATCCCGTCGCCGACAAAGGCGATGCGCTTGTTCCCTTGGCGCAAACTGTCGAGCGCCGCAACCTTGCCGTCCGGCAGGACGCCGGCGATGACGTGGTCGATACCGGTTTCGCGGGCGATGGCTTCGGCGGTTTCGCGTTTGTCGCCGGTGATCATCGCAACCGCAAGACCCTTTTCGTGCAGCGCTGCGATGGCTGCGCGGCTTGCCGGTTTGACCGGATCGGCCACGCCGATCACGGCGGCGACACGCCCATCTATGGCAGCGTAAAGCGCCGTGCGACCCTTGCTTGCGATCTTCGTTTCCTCTGGAGCCAATGCCGAGACGTCAATGCCTTCGCGCGCCATGTAGCGGTCGGCCCCAACCAACACCTCCACGTCTTCGACCACGGCGCGCACGCCGTAACCTGTGACCGATTGAAAGCCTTCGGCCGCCACAAGAGGTGCGCCCTCGGCCCGGGCGGCGCGGACGATGGCGTCCGCGACAGGATGCTCGGAGAGCGACTCCACGGCAGCGATCTTCGAGAGCGTTGTTGGGCGATCGAACCCTTCCGCCAGCACAAGGTCAGTCAGTGCGGGTCGCCCCTCGGTCACCGTGCCTGTCTTGTCGAGGGCGACCACATCAACGGAATCAAGTTGCTGCAAGGCGTCACCTTTACGGAACAGGACACCCATTTCCGCAGCACGTCCCGTCCCGACCATGATCGAGGTCGGCGTCGCAAGCCCCATCGCGCAGGGGCACGCGATGATGAGCACCGACACACCGGCGACCAGCGCCATCGTCAGGGCCGGATCAGGCCCGAAAAACAGCCAGACCAGCACGGTCGCCGCCGCGATCGCCATCACGGCAGGCACGAACCACAAGGTGATCCGGTCGACCAATCCCTGGATCGGCAGTTTGGCGCCCTGGGCCTCTTCGACCATGCGAATAATCTGCGCCAGGGTCGTGTCGGCGCCGACCCGCGTGGCGAGGAACTGCAGGCTTCCGGCGCCGTTGACCGTCCCGCCGGTCACCGTATCTCCGGCACCTTTTTCAGCGGGGATCGGCTCGCCTGTCAGCATGCTTTCGTCGACGCGGCTGGTCCCCTCGATGACCTCGCCATCGACCGCGATGCGTTCACCAGGGCGCACGATGACGATGTCACCCTGAACCAGCGCATCGATCTCGATCTCGACGCTTTCTCCGTCCCGCATCACGCGTGCAGTCCGCGCCTGAAGCCCTAATAGCTTCTGGATGGCCGCGCCCGTTCTCCCCTTGGCGCGCGCTTCAAGAAACCGCCCCAGAAGGATCAGAACGACGATGACCGCTGCCGCCTCGAAATAGACGGTGCGCAGCGTGTCAGGCAGGACCGACGGTACGAATGTCGCAACCACGGAATAAAGGTAAGCCGCCCCGGTGCCGACCGCGACGAGGCTGTTCATGTCGGGGGCACCCCGGAACAAGGCCGGGAAACCCTTGGTATAAAACGTCCGGCCCGGGCCGAAGAGAACGATTGTCGTCAGCACGAACTGAAGAAGCCAACTCGTCTGCTGGCCAATCGTGGTCTCGATCAGCATATGAACGGCCGGAATGACGTGGCCACCCATTTCGATCAGGAAGACCGGCAAGGCGAGGATGGCCGCAAAGGTGACCCGTTTGGCAAGCGCCTGAGCCTCTTCCTCCTTGCGCGCAACTCTGTCGTCACCGGCCTGGGCCGTTGCCACGGTTGCTGGATACCCTGCCGCGCCGCTTGATTCGATCAGATCGGATGTCGTGACAAGACCTTCGACGTAAACGACCGTCGCCGTCTCTGAGGCGAGGTTGACGTTCACCTCGACCACCCCGGGCACCGCGGCAAGCGCCTTATCGACCCGCCCGACGCAAGAGGCACAGGACATCGCTGCAATCGTGAGTTCGGCCCTGGCCTTCCGCGCGGGGTAGCCCAGCTCGCGAAGGGATTCGATGATGTCGGGAATGCGCTTGAGCGCGTCCACGCTCATGCGAGCAGTTTCCGAGGCAAGGTTCACCGACACATCCTCTACGCCGTCGATTGCATTCAATGCGCGATCGACCCTGCCAACGCAGGACGCGCATGACATGCCTTCGATCGGCAGGCTGATCTGTTTGGGTTCGGGCATATGTGTCACCTGTTTTTCCATTCGAAGTGGAATATGAGGCTTCCAGTTACTGGAGGGTCAATGGGAGGGCGCCAAATAAATTTCTTCACTTGACCTTCCAGCGGGGGGAAGCCCCATGTCACCGATAGAAATCAGATCAAGGAGTGGTTCCGATGAAGTTCAGCGTTCTGGACATGAGCTGTGGGCATTGCACCGCAGCAATCGAAAGCGCGGTGAAGAGCGCAGATCCGAATGCAGGCGTAGAATGTGACCTTTCTGCCCGACAGGTGCATGTCGACAGCGTGTTACCAGCCGATCAGGTCCAAGCGATCATTCGGGATGCGGGCTACAACGTGGAACCTGCGGCCGCTTGATGCAGTGCCTGGACCACCCAAGGGTGGTCCGGGCACAGAATTTCAGTCTTCGACTTTGCGGGCTTCCTCGACCAAGTCGGCAAGCTGCGCCTTTTCGACGAAGCCCGGGACCAGCGCATCCCCGATCACGAAAGACGGCGTGCCGTTAAAGCCCAGAGCTTGGGTCAGTTGCATGGAGGTCGCAATGTGCTCTTCGACCTCGGGGGCCTCCATGTCCTTGCGCAACTGCGCGATATCCAGGCCGATCTCCTCGGCCACGCGCAGCACGGAGGCCTCTTCCGCGCGGCCTTCCAGCCCCATCATTGCCCAGTGAAACTCTTCGTATTTGTCCTGCTTGCGCGCTGCCAAGGCCGCTTTCGCGGCAAACACCGATCCGTCTCCGAGAATGGGCCATTCACGATAGACGAGGCGAATGTTGGGATCGTCTTCGATCAAAGCCCGCACCTCGGGTTTGACCCGCCGACAATAGGGACAGTTGTAGTCGAAAAATTCCACAACAGTGACGTCCCCTTCCAGGTTGCCGAGAACCGGCGCATTCGGATCGTTCTCGATCAGATCGCGCTGGTCATTCAGAACTTGGGCCTGACTGAGCTCCTGCGCTTGCGCCTGCCTTTGTTCGAGGATCGCCACGGCCTCCATGACAATCTCCGGTTTCTCGCGGATTGCCTCGAGCACAAGTTCCTTGACCCGGGACTCTGACAGTTCGTCCGCGAGTGCCGGTAGCGGAAGCAAGGCAGCTATCGCGACCGTCGTGAAGGCTTGTCTGAAACGCATTTTAGTTCTCTCCCCGTTGTTCGTCGGCTTCTGTCCGCGCGGCCTGGACTTCGCGGATGCGGTCTGGCCAGGTGGACCGGATGAAGGCCAGGATGTTGTGAATTTGCTGGTCGGTCAGCACGTCTGCGAAACCGGGCATGCCACTGTCGAATTCGACGCCCTGACGCGCCAGAAGCGCCGCACCCCCCAGTTTTGTGTAATCGAAGAGCAGGCTGTCAGGATGATGCCAGGTGTGACCCGTCTCATCATGTGGTGGTGCTGGCAGGCGCCCATCCGCGCCGGGCGTTCGCCATTCCGGCTGGCCTTCCAGACCCGCGCCATGACAAGACGCACAGTTTTCTGCGTAGAGCAACGCGCCTTCTTCGATGTCGTAGCTCTCCGCCCTGGACGCGCTGCCGACATCCGAGGATGCACTGGTCGAGAGCCAATACGTGAAGGCGGCTGCTGCGACAGTGATCGGAAGGGACCAAACGAGATATCTCATGTGACCCGTATCCAGGTTGTCATGCCAGATGCGGCGTGGCTGAGCATGTGGCAATGGAACAGCCACTTGCCGGGATTGTCTGCCGTAAAGGCGATCTCCCGGGACTCGTTGCCGGCCAACAGGATCGTGTCCCGCATCGGCCCGAACGCGCCGTCGGGGCGCAGCTCGCGGAAATGCATCCCGTGCAGGTGCATCGCATGTGGGAAAACGGTCTGGTTCTCGATCTTCAGGCGCACCGGCTCGTTCAGGGATAGATCGGCCAGTGGCGTGTCGGTCATTTCGGCGACATCATTCAGGGCCCAGAATTTGCCCGCTTGGGCAAGCTGACGGAATCCAAGACGTTCCCCGCCAAGCAATGCGGACTGCATTCGCCCCATTGCCCCGCCGGACATGACCAGTCGCAAATCACGCGCATCGGCAAGGTCCGGGGCGTGTGCCGCGGGGTTCGGCGGCAACGGCAGTGGCTTGCCTCTTGGTACTGAACTGCCTGTGCCGTTGACCAGAAAACTCACCAACGGGGTCAGTTGATCATCATCGCCGATGCGAAGCAATTGGGCGGTGCCGCCTTCGCCTTCGGTCACATCCACAATTAAGTCGACGCGCTGTGCCGGGCCGAGGATCAACTCGCCGTCAACCGACTGGGGTTGGCCGGTTGGCATTCCATCCACGGCCACCGTCCAGCCACTGAATCCAGAGAGCCTCAGCGGGAAAATTCGAGCGCTTGCTGCGTTGATGATCCGCAAGCGAATGCGTTCGTTGCGCTTCGCGGGCAAGGTCAGGTCATAGCGCCCATTGGTCGTGATAAAGTTGCCGATGCGTCCACCGTGGCTCATCATCATAGGCTGTTCGAAATTGTCGAACAGCTGCCCGCTCTCAGGGTCGAGCAACCAGTCCTCCAGAACGATGACTTCCTCGCGGTCTATGTCCGGTCCATCGACCTCTTCGACGATCAAGGCACCGCGCAAACCACGCGCGACTTGCTCGTATGAGCGATTATGCGCGTGATACCAATAGGTGCCCGCGTCCGGTACGACGAAGTCGTAGTCAAAGGTTGCACCTGGTGCCACGGCTTTCTGGGTCAGTCCTGAAACGCCATCCATCGCGTTATCGATCCGGATTCCGTGCCAGTGAACCGAACTGGGATCGGGTACCTCGTTGCGGAACCTGCGACGCACCCGATCGCCTTGTGCAACCCGGATTTCCGGGGCCGGAACAAGACCGTCATAGCCCCAGATCTCTGTTTCCGGGTAGGTGTCCGGAAGAAGTTGTCGACGCGCAACCTTGGTAACCACGTCCTCGAACGGGGTTGCGGCATAAGCCGACCGCGGGATGGCGGCCGCACAGGCCGCCAGAGTTGCATTGCGCAAGAAATCCCTACGTGTTTGTTTCATTTCGATCCTCGAGAAAGCGGGGGCGTGTCGCCCCCGCGTGATGTTAGTTCGAAGCGGAGTTCTCCGCCTCGACCGTGTCCTTGTTCAGTAGGAAAAGCGCCATCGCTTCGCGATCGGCAGGTGTCAGAAACCGAGTTCCGTCGCGAACGACTTCCGCCATGCTGCCGCCGAACGCATCGCCCGAAGGGGTGATGCCGGTCTGGAGCGCATAAGCGAGGTTTGAAACCGTCCAGTCATTTTTGGCCAGGTCTTTTGGCCGTATCGCGGGTGCCTTGCTGCCACCGGGAAGCTGGGCGTTGCCTGCAAAGGAAGCACCGATATCGCGGCCTCCCGCAAGATTGCGCGGCGTATGGCAGGCTCCGCAATGTGCCGCACCGCGCACCAATTCCCGTCCGCGATTCCATGAGTCGCTTCGCCCTTCAACCGGTTCGGTATCCGGATCGTAGAAGAACGCCGCTCGCCAGAGCTTCAGCCCCCATCGTTGGTCGAATGGGAAGCTGACATCGTTTTCTGGTGCAGGCTTGTCCACGGGCTGCACGGTTTGAAACGCCGCCCAGAGGTCAGCGATATCCTGGTCAGAAAAATCCGCATAGAACGTATATGGGAAAGACGGATAGTAGGGCGTTCCATCGGGGCCGATACCCTGCCGCACGGCTTTTGCGAACTGTTCTGCCGTCCATTCGCCCATGCCATGTTCGGGGTCTGTCGTCAGGTTGGGCGGATAGAACGTTCCGAACGGGGTTTCGAGCGGCGCCCCTCCGGCAAGTGGCGCGCCGCCCGCTTCGAAATTGGTATGACAGGCAATGCACCCACTGGCGCGCGCCAGATACGCGCCCCGGTCGACATTGCCCGCTGATGCGATCGGCGCCACCGCACTGCCGACAGGCCATGCAATCACCGCGCCGAGGCCGGCCGCGCCCAGCACGGCGACCCCGCTGACCAGTGTCAAAAACCGTCGCATGGTCAGTCTTCTTCCGCCCGGAAGCGTTCATGGCACGCGGAACAGACCTGGGTCGTCATCGCGAATGCCGCGTCGGCGGGCATTTCGGCAATGGCGGCAGCATCCATCATGCCGCCTCCGCCCATCATCGTGCTCCCGCCCATCATGGACCCACCGCCCATCATCGAGGTGCCACCCATGGAGGTATTGCCGCCCATGCCGCCCAATCCATTGTCGGCTGCGCGTTCCAGGCCTTCGGAATATTCTTCCAGCTGACTCGCCAATGCTGCGAAGCGGTCCCAGTCGGTCCACACCTCGTCTTTGGCTTCCGAGGGCATGCCCCCTGTGCCCTCAGGGAACAGGTTCGTCATGCTCTCACCGGCGTGCTGCTGGAACAGGCGCGCGGCATCGCGCACTGTTTCTGCGTCATAGGCCGTTTCGCCCCTCATCATCGGGGCCACGGTCTTGACCGCCTTCCCCATTGCAAGCATGGCGTCCATGCGCTCTTTCACGATGCCGGTGGCACCGCTATGCGCGAATGCCGTGACCGCAGTACCTGCAATCAACACTGCCGCTACGATAGTCGTCTTTTTCATGTCTTCGATCCTTCTTTGGGTCTGCTTTTCGAGCGATGTGAAATCAGACCCACCGTCGTGGCGGTGGAGGATCGCTGGCGGAGCGCAACTCGGTTCGTTGGGTCGCGCCGTCTTGCATGACTGCCGTCAGAAACTGCGGCTCGTAAACCACGTTTGGCTGGAGAAACACCACCGCCGTGACAGAACAATCGAGTCCCGGATGACAGTGGCCAGAGGCCTCGTTCGTCGATGACCCTACATCTTCGTGAGCGTGAAATTCTTGCGCCAAGGACGCTTCACCATGAAAAGCTGGCGCCTCAGGCACTCCGAGAACCACTAGGAAAAGGCCGAAAACGATCGACAGAATCCATCCGTTTGTCTTCGACCAACGCATCAGTCAATCCCGTTGGCCCGCTGTAGTTCGCGGACATAGGCGGCAACCATCTTGACGTCTCCCTGGGTCAATCCCTCGATCCGTGGCATGTTACCGAAATTCCAGTGATGCGCACGCACGCCATTTTGAGCGGCCAAAACAAAGGCCATGTCGGAATGGTGGCTTGGTTCGTAGATCTTGTGCACAAGAGGCGGCGCAACACCGTTTTGACCGGCAGCATTTTCACCGTGACACTCAGAACACTTTGCCTCGAATATGCTCTTTCCAAGCGCCGCCTGTTGCGAGAGATGAGAAGGCAGCTGGACCTGAACGATCGGGCCGCCTTCAGCGATCTCACTTGTGTCGGGTGGCGTCATGGAGTGGCCAACCGCTGTATCTTCCGCTCCAACGAACTGCCAAACGGCAAAACCCCCGCCGATAACAAAAACGGCACCAATCAGCGCAGTCAATTTGTCCATGCCTGTATCTTCCGCCTTGCCCGTTGGGTCAGATGAGTTTGACTTGAGTGCCGACAGGTGCCCGCTCGTAGACTTCCTCGATCTGTGCGTTGAACAGGCCGATGCAGCCGTTTGACGACCGGCGGCCGATCTTGCGCGTATCCTGTGTCCCGTGAATACGGTAGTACTGCCACGACAGGTACAGTGCACGAGTACCCAATGGGTTGTCCGGATCACCCCCCTCGACACGAGCCGGCCATTCCGGATTGCGTTCCCGCATGGAGGGCGTTGGCGCCCAGCTGGGGTTTTTGCGTTTTTCCACCACTTCGGTGTAACCGCGTTTGGTGAGTTCGTCGGTCAGCGGAACGGACGTTGGGTAGATCCGCATTTCGCCATCTGATGTCCAATGCTGGAGCGCCTTCGTCACGGTATCGGAGATGATGATCCCCTTTCCGAGTGCGTCGAAGTGATCTTGCCAGTCATGAACTCGAAAAGAAGAGATGTTGCGGCGAATGGTTTCGGCTCGAACCACGCTTGGTGCAACCAAAGCGACAGCCGCATATCCCAATAGGCTTCGTCGATTAACCTTGTTGTTTCGCAAAATTGTCATGACACACTCCTAGCCTCGGATTTGTTGCATCTCTTTTACGGGAGACCCGGCATCAGGCAACCTGACAAGGCCGCGAGAAGTGTATCCATTTGTATCCTTGACCTTACCCTGCTGGAGGGCCGCAAATGACGCGGGGAACGAGACAATGGGGGTGTCATGGACCACCGGAACCACAGAAAAAAGCCGATCACGGACAGGCTCATGCATTACGGAATGATGGCGTGTTGCGTCGTCATGCTGCTGCCCATTGCGGGATTTTTTCTTGCCGGCGGCACATTGGCGGGCATGTGGGGCAATGCAGCGGCTTTTGCCCCGCTCCTGCTGTGCGTGGGGGCGCATCTCGTGATGCACAAATTCATGGGAAAATCGTGCCATTCCGACAAGGCAAAGGATACTATCGAGGAAACGACCGAGCCCATAACCTCCGCGATTCCAGTCGTGGTCCGCGACAGGCCGTGATGTGCGCGGGAAGGTACGCGTAGGCGCGTTGCTGTTGTCGGGTTTCATGCTTGGGGGATGTGCAGGAAGTCTTGAAGACTGCTCGGATCGCGGCGCTATCGTGTCCACGAAGCAAGCGTCAGACCTTCTGCCGGATGGGTGTCGAACCCTTTCATCTTCTGCGACTGGCGTTGCGCGAATTGTCTGTGCGGACGGTCGTCAGGGTTTTGCCACAGGTGGACTTTGACGCAATTTCCGCCGTCCTGGCGAAATCTGCGGAAAATATGGGAAGGAAGCAGGTATCTTGATCGATTGCCTTTTGATCCTGCGACGGGTTTTGCTTATTCCCTTCGTGCTCTTGGCCCTTGTCTCTGGAAGTGTCTCGGCAGCAACCTCTGCTGAATACCAAAGTGCGCCACTTACCGCGTATCTCATCAGTGTACAGGACGGCGTTCCCGAGAACACACGGACTCTGTCAGCCGGGCTTCATCTTCAACTGAACGAAAACTGGAAGACCTATTGGCGGTCGGCGGGCGAGGTGGGAATACCGCCTTCGGTCGAATGGAGCGGTTCCGAAAACGTCGCAGATGTCGAATTCATGTGGCCCGCCCCGACGCGCTTCACCGCCTTCGGCATCGAAAATTTTGGTTATGCGGGTGACGTCGTCTTTCCGCTGCGCATAACGCTCAAAGATCCCGGCGCACCTGTGACTCTTTCCGCGCAGGTCAAACTGCTGGTGTGCTCCAATGTCTGTGTCCCGGAAGAGTTTGACCTGTCACTTCGCCTCGGACGGGGCAACGTCATCGACAGCACTTCGGCTGGGCTGATCGGTACGTTTTCCGAGCGCGTCCCCGAAGGGGCCAAGACGAGCGGCGTCAGCGAGGCAAATGCCTTCATCGACGAAGACCTCACGGAGTTGATCGTCAGCCTTCGCGTCGATGAACCACTCCAGTCGCCGGATGTGTTTCCCGAACTGGGTATGGGTGTTGCGCTTGGCAAACCCGATATCCGTTTGGGAGAAGAGGATCGTTTGCTTTGGGCGCGCTTGCCGATCCTCTCGTCGAATACGGATGTGACAGTGGCTCCGTCGATTACCGTCACCGACGGCGAGAACCGGGCCTTCACGATCATCGCGGATCGCGTGGCGCAAGGAATAGCACCACCCTTTGAACTGGCCGCCACGACACCGGACATGATGGAACTGATCTGGATTGCCGCGATCGCGCTGCTGGGCGGATTGATCCTGAATGTGATGCCCTGCGTGCTGCCGGTGCTGTCCATCAAGGTGTCGTCTGTGCTCAAACACACCGATCACGACACAACCCGTGTCCGGTTCGGTTTCGTCGCTGCCAGCGCCGGCATCATGACGTTCATGTGGGGTCTGGCGCTCGTCCTCTGGGCGCTCCAGACGGCAGGCCTCAGCGTCGGGTGGGGTTTGCAGTTTCAAAGCCCGCTGTTTCTTGCGGCGATGATCGCTGTCCTGCTCGTCTTTTCGGCAAATCTGTTCGGAGCGTTCGAGTTCGCCCTTCCACACGGCATGCAGACGCGGCTTGCAGGGGCCGGAGGACGCAACGGGTATTCCGCCGACTTTTTCACTGGCATGTTCGGTGCCGTCATGGCGACGCCTTGTTCGGCACCGTTCCTCGGCACCGCGGTGGCCTTTGCTTTGGCCGGGCGTGGCGTGGACATCCTCATCGTCTTTACGAGCCTCGGGCTCGGCCTCGCCCTGCCCTATCTCGTCATCGCCGCGTTCCCGCGTCTGGTCGCATTCATGCCCAAGCCTGGTCGATGGATGCTGATCATCAAAAGCGTCATGGGGGTTTTGTTGCTTGCAACCGCCGTGTGGCTGTTCTGGGTGCTCGACGGTGTCGCCGGGCTTGCGTCTGTCATCGCGGTCGCGGCGTTGTCCGGTCTCGCCGTTCTGATCTTGTCCCTCCCGAATGTGCAGTCCCAATTCAGGTGGTCTATTGCCACAGCCAGCCTTGTCCTGGCTCTTGCCGCAGGTCCTGTCCTGCAGCAATCAGCGCCGGCCCGTTCAGAGTCGCAATCGGCATTGGCTTGGATCGCATTTGATCGTTCGGACATAGCGAAACGCGTGTCCGCAGGAGAGGTCGTCTTTGTCGATGTGACCGCTGACTGGTGCCTGACGTGCAAAGCGAACAAGACACTTGTCATCGACCGTGATCCGGTCCGCAGTGCGCTGGACACGCCGGGCGTCACGCCGATGCAGGCAGATTGGACACGCCCGGACGCGCGCATTTCCCGTTACCTTGAGAGTTTCGGCAGATATGGCATCCCCTTCAATGCCGTCTATGGACCGTCGGCACCAAACGGCATTGTGCTGTCCGAATTGCTGACGACCGAGGACGTGATGAACGCCTTGGCGCAAGCCAGGGGTCGGGATATTTCCGCAAAGGTTGCCGGACAGGAGTGACCTGCCCGGGCGGGACACCGACCAGTAGTCAGCCGCCGAGCCGCTCAAGCGCGGCACGGACCGCCGCACGCCGAGGATCACTGGCAGGCTGCTGTTCCAACAGCGCTTCAGCCTTACGGTAGGCGGCGATGGCGCGATCGGGCTCCTGAAGGACGGTATAGGCGTTTGCCAGCCGCATCCAACCATCCAGATCGTCCGGATCATCCTCAAGACGCTCGGCCAGCCGCGAGACCATCGACCGGATGAACTCCGCGCGGTCCGCGTCATTCATCTCCGACGCCGCCGCAACATCTGCCGCACTCGGGCCGGGTTGTGATGTCGGCCCGCTGGGTAGATCGACGACCGGGAGGTCGGCTGCCGTTGCAATCCGGTTGATCTGCAAAACGTATGTTTCCATCCAGGGCACGAACGTCTTTTCCTGGTTCAGCCGGGAAACGAGCAGATCGTAGGCCTTACGCGTCTCTTCTTTTTGAAGATGGTAGAGAGACTCGAAATAGGTTGCCGCAGGATTGGATGGGTCAAGTTCCAAAGCGCGATCAATGGCCAATTTCGCCCGTGGAATAACAACGCCGTCATTGGCAACCGCGACAGCCTCCGCCAGCATGGAGAATGTCGCGGAGGTGGCATCCTCCCGTTTGGCGACAACTTCGAATGCTTTGACGGCATCAACTGTTCTGCCCATGCGCTGATAGGTCTGGCCCAACAGCATCCACCCTTCGCTGGGGCCGCCGGTCGGATCGGATACAAGCCTTTCGCGAAGTTGTATCGCCAGCGCCGTCACTTCATCAGTCTGTGCGCGCTCCTCTGCACGGGCAGCGAAGGCCATTGAAGGCACCTCCGGCGATCCCATCGTCAGATAGTAGCCCGCGGCAATAACCGGCGCGAGAACCGCCGCGACAACGAGAGTGACTCTGCCACCACTACGGGACGATCCGGCTTTTTCTTCCGAATTGCGGGTCGTCGCGAGGATCCGTTTCTTGATTTCGAGTCTGGCTGCTTGAGCTTCATGTTCAGAAATCAAACCGCGGTCCATGTCTCGTTGGATTTCCCGCATCTGATCGGCGAGGATTGCCGGTACAGCATCTCCTCTGGTGAGAGTGTTCGATTTGGACAGCAGCAGCGGGTAGAGGACTATTCCGATCGCGAGCAGCGTCAGAAGACCAAAAATACCCCAGATCATGGCGCATCCCCCGCTTCGTTTTGTCTGAGAATTTCGGACACGGTGTTCTCATCCTCTGAGCCCAAATCTTCAAATGCCTCTTGCTTTCGCCGACTCATCAGTACCCCACCACCGACGAAAACCCCGACCAGAACGAAAGCGATTGGCGCAAACCAAAGCGCGTAGGTCGCAGGCTCCAGAGGCGGTTTGAGCAGCACGTAATCCCCGTACCGCGCCCGAATATATTCGATCACCTCGGTGTCACTGTCTCCGGCGACCAAGCGCTCGCGTACGAGCAGACGCAAGTCCCGCGCCACACCCGCGTTCGAGCTGTCGATGTCCTGATTTTGACAGACGACACATCGCAGATCCTTGGAAATCTCCCGCGCACGCTGTTCCAATACCGGGGCGGTCAGCATTTCGTCCGGTTCCACCGCATTGGCGGCAATGGGAAGGAGCCCGATGCAAAACGCGAAAATCAACTGTCTCATGAACCTGCTCCATTTGGCAGTGCGCCTGCCTGCTTCAGGGCTTGCGTGAACCGTTCGACGGCGTCCGGACCCACGACCGGCCCGACATAGCGAAACAAAACGGTGCCATCGCTATCGACGATGAAGGTTTCCGGCACGCCCGACAGGCCCCATTCGATCCCGGTCCGGCCCGACAGGTCGGACCCGATCCGCTCGTAGGGATTGCCGAGGTCATTGAGCCACTTCACGGCATCCTCAGGTTTGTCTTTGTAGTTTATTCCGAACAACCGCATGCCTTCTCGTTCGACAAATCTTGTCAACACGGCATGTTCCGCGCGGCAGGGCACGCACCAGGACGCAAAGACATTGACCACGACCGGTCGTTCGTTGCCGACAAGATCGCTTCGGGCCAGGCCGGGTGTCTCCAACCCCGGCACGGGATCGAGGTCGAACGCCGGGGCCGGTTGCGAGATCAGGACGGAAGGGATCTCGTTGGGATCCCGGTCGGGATTGAGCCCCCAGAGAAAAAACCCACCGAATATGACCGCCGCAATAAACGGCAGCCCGGCAATGAGACGTTTCATCTTCTCTCCTACTCGGCAGGAACAGCATCGCTGGCTGGCTGTTTGGCGCGGCGCGGCGCCCCGACCCTCAAACGGCGATCCGACAAGGACAAACAGCCACCGATCACCAGCAGGATCGAGCCGATCCAGATCAGGTTGACGAGCGGTTCATAGAGGATCCGAAGGGTCCATGCTCCGGCGTTGTTCACTTGATCGGAGGCTGGCGTTGCAATCGACGTATAGAGATCACCCGCCAATGTGGAGCGGATGGCCGACTCCGTCGTCTGGCTTTCCGCGACCGGGTAATACCGCCGTTCCGGGAAAAGTGTCGTGACCAATTCGCCATCCCGACGCACCACAAGGGTGCCGCGATCCGCGATGTAGTTCGGCCCTTGAACCTTTGCGGCCCCTTCGAAGGTGATGTCGAACCCCGCGATCGTGACTTCGGTCCCGGGGGCGGCAAAGACGATCTCCTCACTCTTCCATCCGGTCGAGCCGATCATCCCCATCATCAACACAGCGACGCCGGCATGGGCAAGCGTCATACCGTGAGAGGCGCGTGGCAGGTTGCGCACGCGTCTCGCGCTCTCTGCAAGGGAAACCTCGAACAGACGGATGCGTAGCGCCCATTCCCGCAGGGTCGCAAAAAGCAGCCACGCTGCGCCGAGGATGGCAAGATAGGCCATGATCGGCCCGCCATACAGAAGATACCACGCGGCCAAGGCGGCGACGACCGCCAGCACGGCCACGAACCGAATGCGATCGAGCAAACCGGCGAAATCAGCCCGCTTCCACGACAGGAATGGACCAAGACCCATGAACACGACCAGCGCCAGCATCATCGGAATGAAAGCCGCATTGAAGAAAGGTGGACCCACCGAGATCTTGTCCCCCGTGATAGCCTCGAGGATCAGCGGATAAAGCGTCCCGAACAGGACCGTTCCCGTAGCGGCGGCCAGAATGAGGTTGTTCACGAGCAGCCCGGCCTCGCGGCTGATCGGGCGAAACAGACCACCCGGCTCCATTTCGGGCGCCCGCCAGGCGTAGAGCGCCAGCGACCCACCGATGGACACGGCCAGCAGACCCAGAATGTAAAGCCCGCGCTCTGGATCGACGGCGAAGGCATGCACGGATGTAAGCAGGCCTGACCGGACGATGAACGTCCCGAGCAGCGAAAGCGAGAAAGTCAGGATGGCAAGTAGGATGGTCCAGCTTTTGAACGCGTCGCGCTTTTCGGTGACGATGGCGGAATGCAGCAGCGCCGTGCCCAGTAGCCAGGGCATGAAGCTTACATTCTCGACCGGGTCCCAGAACCACCAGCCGCCCCAGCCCAGTTCATAATAGGCCCACCACGATCCAAGAGCGATACCTGCCGTAAGGCTGACCCACGCGGCCAATGTCCACGGGCGGACCCATCTGGCCCAGGCCGGATCGACGCGCCCTTCCAGAAGAGCCGCAACGGCAAAGGAAAACACGATGGAGAAGCCGACATACCCGAAATACAAGAGCGGCGGGTGCATGGCGAGACCCATGTCCTGAAGCAACGGGTTGAGGTCATTGCCGTCGAGCGGCGGCGGAAACACCCGCTCGAAGGGGTTCGACGTCAGCAGCAGGAAGGACAGGAAGCCGACGCTGATCCACGCCTGCACCGACAAGGTGCGCGCCTTGGTCTCGGCGGGGATGTTCGATCCGAACCAGGCGACGCCCGCGCCGAACACCGCGAGTATCAGGATCCAGAGCAGCAGCGAACCCTCATGGCTGCCCCAGGTCCCGGCCACCTTGTAGAGCATTGGCTTGAGCGAATGGGAGTTCTCGACGACGTTCCTGACGGTAAAATCGCTGACGATGAAAGCCTGCATCAGCGCTGCGAAGGCGATGGCCACAAACAGCACTTGTCCTATTGCCGTCGCCTGGGCGGATTTCATCCAGACGGCATTTCTACGCGACGCACCTGCAATCGGTAGAACACTCTGAACAAGCGCAAGCGCCAGTGCGAGGGCCAGTGCGAAGTGACCAATTTCCGGGACCATGGCGTTCTTTCCTATTCAGCGTCGGTGGGCGTCGCGTCGGACGGCTTTGGCGTCCGCGGCGGGGTCTATTCGTCGAGCGTTGCTTTGCGGCGACGGAACTCTTCTTCGTCGATTTCCCCATTTGCAAAGCGGCGCCGGAGCGCTTCCTGCGCGTCCGAGTCCGGGGGACGGGTGCCATTGTCCCGCAGCCTGAACACCAGAAACACCACCAATGCGATCAGCGCACCCCAGAAGGCGAGCATCATGAAGCCGCCCATAAAGCCATAGCCACTGCCCCACATGTGCCCCGTCCAGGAGCCTGGTCCATCAGCCTGCGCCATGCTGGCGGGCAAGCTGGCCAGCAACGGCAGGATCAACGCGTTCAGTTTCATCTGTTTCTCCTTCGATCAGTTCGGTTTCATCCAACGGGATGGTGACAACAGCGCGCAAACCCGCGCTGTTCTGATTGACCAGCTGGATATCGCCGCCATGGGATTGGACGATTGTCCTCGCGATTGAGAGCCCAAGCCCATAACCGCCCGTTTCCAGAGACCTCGATTGCTCGAGGCGATAGAAGGGATCGAAGACCTTTTCCAACTGGTCGACGGGAATGCCGGGCCCATTGTCATCGATGTTGAGTACGAGGTTCGAACCGTGGGTCGCCCAGCTGACTTTTGCGGCACCACCGTAGCGAACGGCGTTCTCAAGCAAGTTCCTCAGTGCCCTTCGGAACGCGTTGGGTCGAAGCCGCACGGCAACATCATCACTCGGGGCAAAGGTGCAGTGTGCCGCCATATCGCTGCACAAGCTGTCCAGAAAATTGCGCAGATCGACCACTTCGGCACCTTCGGATCCGGTAAGGCCGCGTGCAAAGGTGAGCGTCGCTTCGACCATACTCTGCATCTCTTCGACCGATGCGATGAGGCTGTCCCGCGTCTCTTCTTCGTCAACCAGCTCCGCGCGGACACGCATAGCAGTCAACGGCGAGCGCAAATCGTGACCAAGCGCTGCGAGCATCCGTGTCCGATCGCTGACAAACCGGGTCAGCCGTCGTTGCATGCGGTTGAAGGCGACGGTCAGATCCTTGACCTCGGTCGGCCCCGCGACGGTCAATTCACCCACATCCTCGCCCCGGCCAAGATGGTCCGCGGCCTTGGAGAGGTGCCGCAAAGGACGCGTCAGGCGCGTCATGACAAACCAGAAGATCGCCACCAGAAGCAGTCCGGCGGAAATTCCAAAGGTCAGCATCGAATAGAAAGGCCATTGGATTGGCGGACGCTCGAACCGCGTTCCGACATTCAGCCAACGCGCTCCCTTGATGGCGATCGACAGGTTCATCTCAACCGCCGTCAACTCTCCGCGCATCATCGCGAGATGCATTTCCGTCATCTCGTCCGAGAGATTGGGAAGGGGCCGCAACGCGCCCTCGACCTCGTGCAGTTCAACGCGAATATCCCGGCTGTAGCTATCGCCCAGAAGCGCGCGTATGCGTCCTTCCACGATGCCGCCATCCGAATGACCGGTGTGTTCCACGCTCGGAACGTCCGACAGATCAAACCGGATCAATGGCGAATTCGCCGCGCGGAGGATCGAGTCCTGCAACTCCGGCGGGGCCTCCTCGATCAACCGCGCGACATTTGCTGCGCGACCGGCGGCCTCGAACCCCAATGCGGCACGAATCGCAAGGGTGCGCTCGTCAGCGAACAGGAACAGGCTGATCGCCTGGGCCACGACAAGTGCCGCGACCACAAGCAGGATCAACTGGCCGCTCAGAGACCTCATCGCACGGCGCATCACGGCGCATCCTCGACATCGGCAGCCAGACAGTATCCGCCGTTCCGCACCGTTTTGATGACACTGGGCCTAAGTACATCCGGCTCGATTTTGCGGCGGAGGCGGCTGATCTGATTGTCGATGGTGCGATCCATCGGGCCTGCCGTCCGACCAGCGGTCAGGTCAAGCAACTGGTCACGGCTGAGCACCATCCTCGCACGTTCCAGCAGGACCGCCAGCAATTTGAACTCGGAGGTCGTCAATGGCGTCTCGGTGGTGGACTCGTCAATCAGCACCTGCCGGTCGGTATCCAGTATCCAGTGCGCAAAAGAGACTTTCCTCCCCGCGAGCCTTCCGGCCACGGGTTCGTCACGGTTGCTTCGCCGAAGAACCGACTTGATGCGGGCGAGCAGTTCTCGTGGATTGAACGGCTTGGCGAGATAATCGTCCGCACCGATTTCCAGCCCCACGATCCGATCCGTTTCCTCACCAAGCGCCGTCAGCATGATGATCGGAAGATCACCCTCTGGCGCAAGTCTGCGGCAAACCGACAAACCGTCCTCGCCCGGCATCATGACATCGAGCACGAGGAGGTCGAAGTGACCGGTGGCCAGCTTGGCATCCATCTCCACGGCATCCCTGGCGACGGTCGTGCGCATTCCGTTCTTCTCCAGGAAGCGCGCGACGCTTTCGCGTATCTGAGCGTGGTCGTCCACGATAAGGATATGAGGTTGCGGTCCCATGGCGTCCTTCCTAGATCATCGTTGCATTCTGTTTCATGGGCAGAATTGTAGCCGTTTGTATCAGGTCAGTCCCTTGCTACAGATGGATACAAATCTGTGCCTGCACCGTGTCGTGCTCCCGGGTAGCGTCGCGCGTATGTTATGTGACCTTTGGGATCGCAACCGATCAAAGGATGAGGTTTTCGAATATGGCTCTTGATTTGAACCGGCGCCGTTTCGTTCTGGGTGCTCATATGACGGTGCTGACCGTCACGGCGTCACCGCTTTTGGCGCAGAGCCGATCTGTCTGGTCGGCAGAGAATGCCTTTGACGCGCTTCTATCGGATACGGCGCGGATCATCGATGTCAGAACGCACGAAGAGTGGCAAGAAACCGGCGTAGGTGCTGGTGTATGGCCGATAAGCATGCACGCGTCCGGTTTTCCGGACCGCTTGTTCAGGGCGAAGGAACTGAGCGGTGATCGCACTGTTGGACTGATCTGCGCCACTGGCGGACGCTCCGCATCGCTGCTTCGAGCGTTAAGACAAGCTGGTTACTCGGGCTACGCCGATATCTCGGAAGGGATGTTGGGATCAGGCGAAGGGCCTGGCTGGATCGCATTGAACTTGCCGACCGTTCCGGTGGATGTCGCCCTGAACGGGTTGCCCCCCGCGTTGACCTGACCTGTGAAGAATCAATCGGTTCCGTTGTGCTAAAAGCCTGATGTATGGTCAAATTGACCTGTTTGAACAGGTAGACGGGTTTGGGTGTATGACCGAGTTGATGGCCATGTTTGTCGGAATATGCGCGGCGATCCTGATGGGAATTGTCCATCATTATGCGTTGTCGGGCATTCTGAAGTTTTCCCCGCAGCGGTCGGATGGCTCCGGCTTTCGGATCATCCTGACGTTTTCCACGTTGCTGTTGCTGCATGTCTTGGAACTTGTGACGCTCGCCGTGTTCAACACGATGGTGGTGGCAAGCGTTCTGCCGCAATCGTTCAGCAACAGCCCGCCGATGTTTCAGGATGTTCTCTATGTTACGGGCATCTCGTTCTCGACCCTTGGCTATTCGTCCATAGAGGTGGTCGGGCCCTTTCGACTATTGCTGATGCTGCAATCGCTTTTGGGCTTCATGTTGCTGACCTGGTCAGCGACGTTTCTTTACTCAGCCTGCCAGCAAGTCTGGCAGAAGGCGAAAGATGACTGAAAATCGCCACGCGCGTCGGACATGAGCCGGGCGTCAGCGTCAAATACGTCCTGATATCGGTCCTTTGACCTCACCGTGGAAAGGTTGAGTGAGCGCTGCGTTGCGCGCGTGGATGAATAGCCCTTGACCTTCCAGTTGCTGGAATCCCTAGGTACAAAGCCATGGCACAGAGTTTCGAAAAGACAGGCGATCACGTATCGCACCATCGACACGGGGATATCTTGAAATCTCCCGTATGGGTTGGTGTGTTGTTTGTCTTGCTCACAATGCCGGCTCACCTGTTTTTGGATGAAAAGAGCTCGATAGCTCTTGCTTCGATCACGCTTGCTTTGATTGGCGGTGCCTATATCGGCTTTGGCGCCGCGGACGGCAGAGCGCGCGTGTTCTGGGCAGAGCTCGCCGTCGCCCTTTTGTTCGGCTCGGCAGCCTTTTTGGGGCTGATATGGCATTGGGCTTTCCTTCCCTTGGGCTTGGCCCTGCACGCCCTTTGGGACATGTCACACCACAATTCTTATCGTCTCGCCCGGATTCCGAACTGGTATATTCCATTCTGCGTGGCCTTTGACCTTTTGGCAGCGACGTTCTTCGTTCTGCTCTATGCCGTGTTTTGATCCATGATGATGCGCATCCTTCTTATTGCGGTGTTCCTGATGGGAGTCGTCGCATTGGCCTTCTCGGACGTCCTTGGCGTTGACATTCGCCTGCCTGATCGCGCGGAAATTGACCGCTGGATCGAGGCGGCAGGTCTTGCCGGACCAATTGTCATCGTGGCGCTCATGACAATCGCTATTGTCGCAAGCCCCCTGCCCTCGGCGCCAATCGCACTCGCCGCCGGAGCGGCTTATGGACACACGTACGGGACGCTCTTCGTCGTTCTAGGTGCGGAACTCGGTGCGCTTGCCGCCTTTGGTCTGGCCCGCGGCTTGGGTCGTCCCTTCGTTGAGCGTCATCTCGGTCAGAAGATTAACGCAGGCCTGTTCGGGTCCCAGAACACTCTGACCTTCCTGGTCTTCGGCAGTCGCCTGCTGCCGTTTCTGTCCTTCGATATGATCAGTTACGCCGCAGGTCTGAGCAAGCTGCATCTTTGGAGGTTCGCGCTGGCCACGATGGCCGGGATTATTCCAGCGAGTTTCTTGCTCGCTCACATGGGCAGCCAGGCGATGAACGGCGATGCCCGCACTGCCACATGGACCGCACTTGCGCTGGGTGGCTTTACCGGCCTGTCGGTTCTCTTCGCCGCGACGCGAAAGACCGGTACGAAACGGAAGGAGAGCTGATATGGCCAGTCATTCCCACGCCGGGCATATGCCGAGTTCCGGCAAGGCCCTTGTGATTTCGGCCTGGCTCACCGGCGTCTACTTCGTGATTGAACTGGCCGTCGGGCTCTGGACTGGCTCGATTGCCGTCCTGTCGGATGCGTTTCACACCCTGTCGGCGGTTGGCGGCGTTCTGGTGGCCATCATCGCGCAGCGCATTGCGCGCCGCCCGGCGGATTCGGCGCGGAGTTTCGGCTGGTACCGCGCCGAGATCATCGGGGCACTGGTGAATGGCGGCTTTCTTCTCGGTATGGCGCTTCTGGTGATCTGGATGGGCGCGATGCGGCTCGGGAATCCGATTCACCTGGCCACGGGTCCCATGCTCTGGGTCGCCTTCGGAGGCCTGGTCACCGAAGTGATCTCGCTGGGGCTGATGTGGCAATCGAGCAAGGACGATCTGAATGCCCGTGGTGCGCTCTGGCACATCATCCAGACCTTTGTCGGCAGCCTCCTGATCATCGTCACCGCTCTAGTGATCGAGTTCACCGGCTTTCTGGCGATTGACCCGATCCTCGGCATGGCGTTCGGGGTGGTTCTCCTCTGGGCCTCCGTCGGCGTCATCAAGGAAGCGGTCCACATCCTCATGGAAGGCACGCCAGAGGGAACGGATCTCGAGGCTGTGACGGCGGACCTGCGCGGCCAGGACGGGGTTCTGGACGTTCACCATGTGCATGCCTGGACGCTGACCAGCGGCAAACACGCGTTTTCCGCCCATATCCGCCATCAGTCACCCGCCGAGGCCGCGGATTTGCTGAACAGGGCCTATCGGCGGCTGACGGAACAGCATGGGTTTCACATGGTCACGCTGCAGCTCGAAACAGAGTGTCTCGACGAGCGCCACGCGCGGGATCTTGATATAGTCCAGATAGCGGCTGCAAAGGCTGCGCAAGAAAAGACTGATGTGCGAGATGCGCATCCGCACCCAAGCCCTAACACAGAAGGGCCGTAGACTGTGATGGACATAATACTAGCCGCAGAGCCGGAGATTCGTCTGACGGCGTTTTTGAGTGTGCTGGCCGCCATGGCGCTTTGGGAACTCGCCGCCCCGCGTCGGCGGCGTGACATTCCGCGTGTCATCCGTTGGTCGAACAACCTGGCACTTGTCGTGATCGATACGGCGATCCTCCGGTTGTCTTTCCCAATCCTGGCCGTCGGTCTGGCGGTCCTGGCCGAGGAGCGGGGCTGGGGCCTGTTCAACATTATCGAGGCTCCTTTCGGGTTGGCTGTGATCCTGTCCATGCTGCTGCTCGATCTGGCGATCTATCTGCAACATGTCATGTTCCACGCCGTCCCGGCCCTGTGGCGCCTGCACCGGATGCACCATGCGGATCTCGACTTCGACGCAACCACTGGATTACGCTTCCATCCGATTGAGATCCTCATCTCGATGGCGATCAAGCTCGCCCTGGTGGCAGCGCTTGGTCCGCCCGCCGTCGCGGTTTTGTTGTTCGAGATCATCCTCAACGCCACTGCCCTCTTCAACCATGCCAACATCAACCTGCCGAGACCGGTCGACCGGTGGCTCAGATGGATCGTCGTCACACCCGACATGCACCGCGTGCATCATTCTGTCGATCCGCGCGAAACCAACTCAAACTACGGCTTCAACCTGCCGTGGTGGGACCGCCTCATGGGTACTTACGTAGCCCAGCCCGCGAAGGGCCACGAGGGAATGACGATCGGTATCGAGCAGTTTCGCACGACGCGCGACCTCTGGGTCGACAGGATGTTGATCCAGCCCCTTCGCGGGCCAGCAAGCGGACACGCCCTGGATACATCCGCCCTCACGCCGACAAGCAGGAACAGCCTCTGGACTCTCGAAAACACAGTTCTAGGGTCTCGGGTAACTCAAAAAGGAACACATGATGAAACGACGTACGTTCTTGCTGGCCGGAGCGGCTGCCACACTCCCCCTGCGAGCACTGGCCAACACGGAACCGGTCATTAAAGTCCTGAAAACCCCCACCTGCGGATGCTGCACCGCTTGGGTCGATCATGTCCGGCAAGCGGGCTTCGCGGTCGAGGCGCAGGACGTCGATCAGGATGCGCTTTATGCGTTCAAAGATCGGCTGCAAATTGCACCGGAACTTGCTGGATGTCACACGGCGGTCGTGGGCGACTATTTTATCGAGGGCCACGTGCCTGCCGCGGACATCACGCGGCTGCTAGCAGAGCAACCGATGGCGCGCGGTTTGACTGTCCCCCGCATGCCGATGAGTTCGCCCGGCATGGGCGGTCCCGGGGCCGGTGACGCTTTTGACACCTTGCTTGTTGGCTCCGACGGCGCGACCTCGGTCTTCGCGAGCCACAGCTGATCAGGTCATGGGTGCAGGTGATAGATCCCGCGGGACGGGTTCATGACCCGTCCGTCTTGCACAAGCTTTCGCAGCGCCCTGTAGGTCGCCTCATGGCTCAATTGTAACCGAGCGGCAAACTCGACGATGGAGCCTTCGAGCAAGCCTGCGATCAACCCTGCCATCACCCGGTCCTCTGCGCGCCGAATGCCGACGATCTCCAGCATCTGTCGCTGCGCCTGTATCTGTTGAGCCGCCTGACGGCCATAGGCGCGGGCAAATGCCGGGTCGGCAAAAGCGGCCAATACGGAAGCCTTGTCGATCCGGATCAGCGCCCCGGCCTCAACAATGACTGCGTCGCAATGATAGACCTCCGAAAACACCGAAGCTTCGGCAAAGCTTGTTCCGGCTTGGGCACGGTGGATGATGAACCGCTCGCCATCTGGATCGACCCGCTCGAGATGCACGCGCCCGGTTTGCACGACATAGAGACCGTGGGTGGGGTCGCCTTGGTGAAATACGGTATCTCCAACCGCGCCGGAGATTGGGCGCAGGGCTGAGCTCGGGATATGATCATAGGGGTTTGGCAACATATGATTGAAATCATATTACGATGCATCCGCCCCTGCTAGCGTAAACATGACACCACCCCATTGAAGGACCTGTCCATGCGTCTCATTCCCTTCGTCCTTGCCATAGTGATGGCCGCACCCGTGGCCGCGCAGCACGCCAATTCCGCGGCTGGTCACGACATGGGCGGACCGCAGGAAACCGGGCAATCGGCCTTTGCCGCCTTGGCGGAAATCGTAACGATCCTGCAGGCCGATCCCGAGACGGATTGGGAGCGGGTCGATATTGACGGATTGCGCCGCCATCTGGTCGATATGGACCTTCTGACCCAAGAGGCCGTGGTCGCCCGCACCCTGCGGCCGGAAGGGGCCCGGTTCGAGATTCGGGGCACCCCCCGTGTTCTCGAGGCCATCCGCGCCATGGTGCCCGCCCATGCGCCCTTTCTCGCGGCCGAGACCGGCTGGGACGTTGTGACAGAGGACTTAGAAGATGGCGTGGCGCTCAGTGTCGATGGCGATGCCGCGCAGATTCAGGGACTTGGTTTCTTTGGTCTGATGACCATCGGGGCGCATCACCAGGAGCACCACCTCATGATGGCAAAAGGCGCGGGCCCGCACCATTAATGCGCCGACAAGGCCTGTTTGATGATCCGTAGAGAGGTGCGCTGACAAAACGTTACATCTCGCGTGTTGACCTTCCAGCGCGGGAGGCACGGACACATGCCCGATGATGGAAGCGTCAGAGAATACCGCCCGCAGGGATTTCCTGTATTACGCAACAGCCGGGGCAGGGGTCGTGGCAACAGGGGCTGCGCTCTGGCCACTGGTGAACCAGATGAACCCCTCCGCCGATGTCCGCGCCTTGGCACAGATCACTGTTGATATTTCCGATCTCGCGCCCGGAACGCAATTGACCGTCAACTGGCGCGGAAAACCTGTCTTTATCCGTCATCGAACGGAGGCAGAAATGGCTCAGGCTCGGGCACAGGCGGTCTCTGACCTGCCTGACAGCTCGGCGCGCAACCCAAATCTGCCCGACGATGCGCTGGCAAGCGATGAGAACCGGGCCATTGCGGGTCACGAGGCATATCTGGTCATGATCGGTGTCTGTACCCATCTGGGCTGTGTCCCTCTGGGGGATGGGGCGGGGGATTTCGGGGGTTGGTTCTGCCCCTGTCACGGTTCCCATTATGACGCGGCTGGGCGCATTCGCAAAGGCCCGGCACCTGAGAACCTGCATATTCCGGACTTGTCGCTCTCGGAGGAGATGGTGCTGACTTTGGGGTGATGCAATAAAGGATAATCTGTAATCAGAGCGCTCGAAACTGGAACAGATTTCGACTGGCCGCTGGTCGGCCTAAATCGCAACACTCCACATCCGAAACCGTCCCTGCCCCGTCACTTCACGGATTAGACCCTTCGCTTCCATCCAGGCGAGATTGCGTTGAGCGGTGGCGCGGCTAGCACCGATCCACATTTCGGCCATCGGGGCGGAAACGAGGGGCCATTCGGTCAGCAGGGCGCTCAGGACCGGCGGTGTCTTGCCTGAGAGCGTTGACATCTCTGCTTTGGCCTTCGCTGACCATGATTGGATATCGTCGAGGCGCCGCATCGCCATGAGGATAGCTGTCTGCATCCCCTCGAGCCATTGTTTAAGGCGCTCTGCCGATGGCCCACTCGCGCGCAGGCCCCCTGCCCCGCCCATTGCCAACGGTGCGAAAATTGCCCCGTTTCCCTCGCTAGCCGCGATGCGCGCGGCCGTGACCGCTGCTTCCACCCGATCGCCCTGCTGCCCAAGGCCCGCAAGACTCCAGAGATGAAACCCCATGCAGGCGCGGGTGATCGGATGAAGATCGGCGGCCTGTTTCATCAAATCCAGCCAACCGCTCGCGCGATCGTCGAAGCGCTCGGCATTTTCATCGATGTTTTCAGGATCGCGGCGGTCGAGGAAGGCTGCGATATCGACTATCGGGTCAGGACCGCCTGTCAGTCGCCGAACGGCCCATCCAATTCGCGCCAAGGCATTTGGGTCATCTTGTGCGCCTGACAGGCGCATAGAAATCCATAGCGCCAGACGATCCGGGCCTACGCGATCTCCTGCAAACCAGCTCAGGTCTGCCGCCTCGATCAGTGCCAACCTATGCAGCCAGCCTTTGGGCGCGCGAGCCAATCGGTCATCGAGCGCACCCAAGCGCCCGGCCACCCTTGCCAGAAGCGCAGCCTGATCCGCTTCGGCCCTTGCCCAGTCATCAATGAGGCCCTTTTCCGGCTGTCCCGCCCGAGGTCCGGGAAGCCGGTAATCCGGTTCCTCTTCGATCGGGCCCGGCAGGTACCAGAGAACTTCTTCCGAAGCATCCTCATCCCCCTCTCCGATGTCGAGGGGTTCGTCGAAATCTTCAGGAATAATAGTCGATTGTGGCATCATATGTGCAAAATACAGATTATTTGCACATTACCCAAGCTGTTTTGTGACCGTCGACAATGCTCTTTACACATTACGTGCGCGCGACTGCCGACGGAACCTTTCAGATCGCGATCAATGCAAGGAAACCAGGGGATTGTGCATCGGCACAATGAGAAAACACTTGCTTGCATTCGTTTGTAAACGGTCGTTTAGTAGCGATACCTAAAATTGCAAACGGCCCGATTTCATGCCCCTGATAGGCTATGCCCGCGTTTCCACAGAGGATCAGACCCCCCTGCCCCAGTCTGAGGCCATGCAAGCTGCGGGTTGCGTCGAGATATTCGAAGAACACGCCTCAGGTGGCAATCGTGCGCGGCCGGTGCTCGCGCGGGTGCTCGAACGTGTCCAGAGCGGCGACACGTTGGTCGTCGTGCGAATCGATCGGCTCGCGCGGTCGCTGTCGCACCTTCTTGAGGTGATTGAGCGTCTGGAGGCCAAGGGGGCTTTCTTCCGCTCGCTGCAGGACCCGATCGACACGGCATCGCCACAAGGCAAGTTCACGCTGCAGGTTCTAGGCGCTGCGGCCGAGTTCGAGCGCGCTCTGATCCGCGAACGCACAAAGGCCGGGCTTGCCTCTGCGCGCGCCAAAGGGCGCGTTGGTGGCAATCCTGGGCTACGCGCCAAGGATCCCGCTGCGCTGCGCAAGGTGCGGCTGGCGCGACAGGACGGCTACATGGAGCGCCTCAACGAGACCGCGCAGGATTGGGTGCCCCATGTGCGCCGCTTGCGCCCCGATATGGCCTGGGAAGACCTGCTGCGGATCATCAATGGCCCCCTGCCCCCAGATCGCCATTGGACACAAAGCCGACTGCTCCGCGCTGTGAAGGCATATGTGCGCGACGGGTTCCTTCCTGCCGAGGTGCTTGGCCGCGCCGGACGCCGCGAAACCGATGACCGCCTGCCGGCCATCGTGGCGGCCATCAAAGGGTCGGACCCGGATATCACGCTACAAGCGATCTGCGACCGGTTGGAAGCCATGCGTGAGCGCACCCCTCGAGGCCGCACTGGCTGGCAGCCGTCTTCGGTCAAAATGCTGCTTGAGCGTGCGGAAAAGTTGGGGCTCCTCTGAACACGACACTTGTGTTGGCCTAACGGATTGCCACTAAATCTAGAAAGTGCTTGCACGAATCTGGCTGCTCGGGCAATAGTCTCGAAAAATAACGCGCGGTCACATAAAAAACGCGCCCACGGATCGGGGCAAACATGAGCGAAGCAGAACAGGATCTAGATATCGCCATCGGGCACTACGCGGAACTTCTCGCGTCGAACCTGCATGCTCAGCGCGCTGCACACTTCCCACCAGATGCAAAGAAGGTGATGCGCACTCTGACCAGCGGCGAAGCTGCTGAGCTCCTTGGCGTCGACCATACCTATCTTCGGAAGCTTCATCGAGAAGGAAAGATCGTTGACGTCGAGACGACGGCTGGAAGTCATCGCCGCTATACGCTCGACGATATCTGGGAAATCCGGCAGACGCTTGAAGGAAACGCAAAAAAGTCTGGAACTTACGTGCCTGGACGTCGCGACGGTGACGAGCTTCAAGTCATTTCAGTGGTGAACTTCAAGGGCGGGTCCGGCAAAACGACGACGTCTGCTCACCTCGCTCAGCGCTTGGCGCTCAAGGGGTACAGGGTTCTTGCGATCGATCTCGACCCCCAAGCATCTCTTTCGGCTCTTCACGGAATCCAGCCAGAACTCGACCTCATGGAGGGCGGGACCCTCTATGATGCCGTTCGCTATGACGATCCGGTTCCGATCGCCGAAGTGATCCGCAAGACCTACATCCGCGGCCTTGATCTTATCCCGGGCAACCTTGAACTCATGGAGTTCGAGCACGAGACGCCTGCTGCGATCCAGCGAGGCGGAGCGAAGGCGTTCTTCGCGAGAGTTCATGACGCACTCGATAGTGTTGAAGCGAACTACGACGTTGTTGTGATCGACTGTCCGCCGCAACTTGGTTTCTTGACGATGTCAGCACTTTCCGCGTCCTCTGGTGTGCTCGTGACGGTTCACCCGCAGATGCTTGACCTTATGTCGATGTCCCAATTCCTGCGAATGACTGCGGATCTCCTTGGAGTAATCAGGGATGCAGGCGCAAATCTGCGCTTCGATTGGCTTCGCTTCTTGCCAACGCGATACAAAGTCGGTGACGCACCACAGACCGAAGTCATCGCCTTCATTCGCGGGCTCTTTGGGAGGTCGGTCCTGACCAATCACATGGTTGAGTCGACCGCAATTTCTGATGCCGGCTTGACCAAGCAAACGCTATACGAAGCTGACAAGAAGGACTTCACGCGTCAGACGTTTGATCGTGCGATCGAGTCTATGAACGCAGTGAACGATGAGATCGCTGAAATCATCCAGAACACATGGGGGCGGAATGGCAAGAAAGCCTAAACTTGGCCTGCCGCTGCAGACCCTTCGCAACGCTCCTGACGCTCTTGAAGGGCGCCGACTGCGTGGCGGTGTTTTTGAGATCGATCCGGCGCAGATTGTTACCGAAGGACGGTTGGATGACAGGCTTCAGATTGAAGTTGAGGGCCTGAAGAACTCTATTTCCAAGAACGGTCAGCGTGTGCCTGTCTTGGTCCGCCCACTGGAAGGCGATCGCTACAACCTGATCTATGGCCGCAGACGCTTGGAAGCATGTCGCGAACTCGGTATCAAAGTTCGAGCCATCGTCACAGAGGTTGAAGGTGATCAAGCGCTTCGAGATCAGCTTCTCGAGAACCAAGAGCGTCGTGATCTGAGCTTTATTGAACGTGCGCTTGTAGCGACGGCGCTTCTAGACGGCGACCATTTGGAAGGGGCTGAGCGCACCAATCGTGGTGTCGCCGAAGTCCTTAACCTCCACGAAGCTGGGGTTTCACAGCTCTTGAGTGTCGTTCGGACGGTCGGCGAGGATCTCATCCAGGCAATTGGTGCAGCTCCTGGGATTGGTCGCCCGAGATGGGAAGAGCTCAAAAAGGCTTTGGGTGCCTACGACGGTGATCGGGACCAACTGCTAGCCATAGCTCATGCAGCCAAGTCCGGAAGTTCCGGCTCGGTCGATGAGGCTTCTGAGCGTGCGTTTCTCGCAGTTCTGGCAGCTGCGAAGAGCGCAGAGAAGAAAGCAAGCCCGTCTAGAAAGGGTGTGCCTGCTTTGGCGATCCCCGGTGTTGGAGCTGCGACGGTCAAGACCAGCCGCCAAGGCAAGCAGCTCAAACTTGATCTAACTACGGATGAACCTGATTTTATCAGCTGGTTGGAGGGCAACGCCCCAAAGCTGATTACCGAGCTTCATGAGCGCTGGAAGCGTTCAGGAGACTGAGGAAGAGCAACCAACAAGAAGGAGGCACGATACAGGCAAAAAGAAAAAGGCCCCGAGAAGCTAGCTTCACGAGACCTTTGTAAGGTTTCGCACCGGGATCAGCCCGCTACAAAATCTCAGTTTTCGCACTTCTGAATGTAGCGTTCTGGCCCCTACCCCGCAAGCGCAAAGCGATTCGCGGGCCCTAGAATTTTTGTCTTCGTGGACATTTTCATGGAGTACACACCAATCTCGCCGTTTATGCGGCCTATTTCGCACGCCCATTTGCGCGTCATTGAGCGACCCGAGGCATCTGTTCCAGCCAGACCCGTTAACAAGTGGGAACTCCTGCGCGAGCTCTCCAAGGCGCAAGCGGCCTTTGGGGTCTCGGAACGTGATCTGACGGTTTTGCAAGGGCTCCTCAGCTTCTTTCCGGACGATGCGCTTGGCGGGAACGCCGAGATGGTCGTCTTCCCCTCGAACAAGGCGATCTGTGAGCGCCTGAATGGTATGCCCTGCTCCACGATGCGTCGTCACCTCGCGCGTCTTGTCGAGGCTGGCTTGCTCCAGCGGCGCGATAGCCCCAATGGGAAGCGCTACGTCCGTAAGCACGGCGAAGACCGCGTTGCCTTTGGCTTCGATCTTTCCCCGCTCTACTGTCAGTCCGAGGAGATAGCACGGGCCGCAGAGGCCGTACGTGAGGCTGAGGAGCGCGTCAGGCGCCTGAGAGAGGTCGTAAGCCTCATGCGCCGCGATCTCGCGGCCCTCGCCGAGTTCGGAGACGAGATGCAGCCAGGCCTAGGCTTCTGGGATCAGCTTCGCGACAGGGCTGCCCTCACAGCCCGCGCGCTTCGCCGCAAGCTTTCAGTTGAGGACCTCGCGGCCTATCGAGCCGACCTTGAAGCTCTCCTTGACCAGGCACGCAACATCATTGATGGCCCTGAAACAGAAGAAATGAACACCAATGATGCCCAATCTGAGCGTCTCCATCATAATTCAAATAAAGAATCTATAGATCTTGAACCTGCTTTAGAAAAAAGCGGGGCGGCCGCGGGTGTGCCAGATGTGGATACGAATGAGCCGGTGGCTGACGTTGATGAACAGGACACAAGACACCTGCCAAAGATCCCGCTGCACCTAGTGATCGCGGCATGTCCCTCGCTCAAGACCTTCTACCAAGGTGAGATCCGGCATTGGCATCAGCTCTTCGATGCGGCGTGCCATGTGCGGCCAGCCATGGGCATCAGTGCGTCTGCATGGGAAGAAGCACAGCGGTTCATGGGTCCGGAGCAAGCGTCGATCGTCGTTGCTGCCATGCTGGAACGCTTCGCCGACATAAGATCGCCTGGTGGATACTTGCGAGCTCTGACTGCCAAAGCTGCGGCAGGCGAGTTTTCCTGTGGCCCAATGGTCATGGCATTGATTGGCCGGCGGACCGCGGCTTAACAGCTGTTAAACTCCGATCTCGTGCGGCTGGCATGGCATAACTTAACAGCTGTTAAGTAGGCTCTCGGCACACAAACGGCGTTCGAGAGAGAAAAGTTAGGGGGTTGAGGTGTGGCGGTATTTGAGATCGTGAAAGTGGCTTTCGCCTTCGTCGCGGCGAAGATCTGATGACGAGGGCATCCCGATCATCATGGTAAAACCTCAGCTGGTGACCATCGCTGCTAGTAGCGCAAAGGCGGCTAGTGAAGAACATACAGAGCGTTGCGCTGTAGCCAACCTAGCAGTTGCGCGCCTCCGCGGCCCCTGCCCTTTTCGAAGTCTGAGATCTGATGATGAATACCCTGAACAATTGGTTCTACGCTATCCGGCGCCTGCTGACGGCGATTTGGGTCCTGGCCTCGGATATTCCCTTGGCCTTCATCGGTGCTAATGCCTGAGAGGTAGGTTGTGGATGTCTGTTGCATGATATCGTGGCTACGGGCCGCAGCGCACAAGGAGCAGACGATCGATGGTTGCCAAAACCGTTTGACCAAGGGCTCGATCCTCGAATTCCCGCACGCGGGGAGCCGGTAACTTCTCAGTCACTTCGATAATGGCGACATGGCCAGCGAGGCAATCGGTTCCTCAAGCGCAGCAGCTGGTTGCCAGCGGTCCCGCGTTCCACTGATTTGGTCGTAGTGGACGGCGAGGACATCGCAGAACAGCGGGTGCAACTTAATCTCTTGATTTCATGACACCCGAACTCTTCAAAAGAGTGCTTTGATGTTGGCTGCGGAATGATCTGATCCATCCGGTGGATGAAAGCGATTTAATAACAATGGGTTATTGTATTTTAGTGTTCGCGATGGGAAATTATGCCCATAACAGCCATCATCGACATGGTTTCCCTTTCCAGGGTGCCGATCCGCTACATCGGCGGGAAGCCAAAGCATCAGCACGCTTTATGAAGAAGTTGGCAGTTGCGGGCCGATTGAGCGGTTTGGGCTATCTCGTGAAGAAGGAGCCGCCACAGGTCTAGCCGATGGGCCCTGTGGAAGTTCTGATCCCGTCGTACCAGTACAGTTCGGTGGCGGTTGGGTGTTTCATGGGTTTGGTCCACGAAAAGTGAAAGTGTTCTTCGGGTTTTGTGACTGACGGATGAGGGCCTTTGGGGTCCCTCAGATGGGTCCGGGCCGGGTTCCGGTCTGCCGTTCCGGATGAAGGGCATTCCCATGCAAACAGGTGTCTTGCGCGTGCTCCGCGCAACCGCCGCCTCCTGGTGGCGACATAGAGAGCTGCGCCGAACTGGCCAGACGGCGCTGACACAGCGGCTCGAACGCCAGACCGTCCTGCGTGATCTCGGCTATCTCAGGCAGGCGGCGACGCTGCCGAATGCCCATGTGATCTGCGGGGCGGGTGGGACATTCATCCATCTTGGTTGGACTACCGTTTCGACTCTCGCGCCGATCGAGCGCTTTCCATTGGCCACTCTTGCGGTCGCACGAGGGACCCCGTTCATCGATATCCGACCCGTCACCGATGTGATTGCCTTCGCGAACTTGCCGCGGGTGGCGCGGGACGGATCGGGCGACCCTGGACCTTCGGGTTCCGGCAAGTCCGTCTCGCTGACCACCTACATCGACATGGTCGAAGGGCTCGGCGCGAGGATCCTCAACGATCCGCGGTCCCATCAGTCAGCCTGATCACCATTTCCTCTCACCAAAACTCGAAAGGAGGCCAGCCATGGCCCGATCCCGCACGCCCAAATTCGATGCCTCCGAGGCCATCACAAACGAAATCATCCGCATCATCGAGCGCGGCGTCCTGCCCTGGCGCAAGCCCTGGACCGCAGGCGGCAGCTCTCGACCCTTGCGCGTGGGCGGCGAACCCTACCAGGGAGTGAACAACTTTCTGCTGACGATGCGGACCGTGATGGCGGGCCACAGCTCTCCCTTCTGGATGACGTTGCCGCAGGCCAATGCCTTGGACGCAAAGGTCCGCAAGGGCGAGAAATCCTCTGTCGTCGTCTATTACGGGCAAAGCCGGAAAGACGCGGGCGGCGAGGACGACCGCAGCGATGGCGATGATCGCTCCGAGGAAGCCCGCATCTTCCGCTTCCAGAAATCCTACCGCGTGTTCAATGCCTGCCAGATCGAGGGCTTGCCGGACAGCTTCTATCCGGACCCTGAGCCCTTACCCCAGCATCCGCCGTCCGAGCCCATCCCGCACATGCAGGCGTTTTTCGATGCCATCGACATCACGACCGTCTTCACGGGGACGGAGGCGTACTATTTGCCCCCCGTGGACAAGGTCTACATGCCGTCCATCACGCGGTTTCAGGACCCGCGCAATTTCTACGGGGTCTGGGCTCATGAGCTGGCCCATGCCACGAAAGCCCCCCATCGACTGAACCGTGATTTCGGGTTCTCGAAGTTTGGCAACACGTCCTATGCGCGCGAGGAGATCGTCGCGGAATTGACCTCGGTGTTCCTGGGTCAGACGCTCGGCTTCACGGCGCATACGCTCGAGATGAATGCCGCCTACCTCCACAACTGGTTGCGCGTTCTTCGGTCGGACAAGGGCGCGATCTTCAAGCACGCCGCAGATGCGCATCGTGCCTGTGACTATCTCATCGCACAATCTGAGGCGGGTAGGGCAGGGCGCAGTGCAGAGGCCGCCTGACCACACGGAGAACGGAGACTCGCATGTCACGCAAGGAACCCAAGACGCTGCGGGTGGCCTGCTTCGAAGACGGCCGCCGCAAGATCATCACCTTCAAACGCGGTGCCTACTGGTGGAGCCAGTCCGAGGGCGCTTATCCGTTCTCGGCAGCGCTCGAGAGCATCAAAGAACAAGGCGGCTGGATCGAAACTATCCCCAACCCGAATTACAGACCCAAGGGGCTGTTCGGGTAGGGCACCTTCTGCTTCGGTACTTCCGCCAAGCAGAAAAGAAAAAGCTGGCTTTGGGAAGGGTGTTTCAACTTCTCAAAGGAGATCCCCATGTCCATGAATGTTCAACCCCAGCCAGACCGTCCGGATCCGAGTGTGATCGCGGCGCAGAACGACGCGTTTCGCAAGCTCGCGTGCCTTGGAGTGCCGCCCGCCCAGCCCATCCAGGGCCGGATGCATGTCACCCGCTCGCTTATGGAGGCCAGCGACGGCTTCATGGCCGAGGCGGTGAAGGCCACCGGTGAATTTGCAACATTCGAGCCTGAGAATGATCCCGAGGGATGGCACGATTTCGGGGCGGTCGAGATCCGGGGCGAGACCGTGTTCTGGAAAATCGATCTCTATGAGGCGGATTCGGATTTCCGCTACGGGGCTGAGGCCCCGGACAATCCCGCCACAACCGTCCGCGTGCTGACCATCATGCTGGCGCGCGACTGGTAGGGCAGGGGACTCCTCCCCCTGACATATGAGACGATGAAGGCCCGCTGCCCCTCAAAAAGGCAAAGCGGGCCTTTTGTCGTGGTGATCCCTGAAGCCGGGGATTGGTCACGCGCTTGAAGGCGCGGGCCACACCTCACCCTCCTGGAAGGATATCCCATGACCACAAGCTTTGCTCCCCTTACCGTCGCTATCGGCGATCTCGTCCCGCATCCCGCCAATGTGCGCAGCAACGCGCCGGAAACCTATGACCCTGAAAACATCGCCCATCTGAAGGCCAGTATCGCTGTGCTGGGCCTGCTCCAGCCGCTCATGGTCCAGAAGCTCGACGGCAAATACGCCGTGCTGGCTGGTGGCCGACGCCATGCCGCGCTGAAGGAGCTGGTCGCAGACAAGGCCACCAAGGGGTTCACAGCGAAAACCAAGGTCGACTGCCGCCTTGTGCCGGAGGACTGTGACTTGACCACGGCGCTGTCGCTCGCCGAGAACATCACCCAGGCCCCCATGAACGCGATCGACGAGTTCGAAGCCTTCGCGCGGATGATGGAGGTCGACGGCCAGACGCCCGAGACCATCGCAAAGACCTTCGGCACGACCGTCACCGCCGTCAAAGGCCGGTTGCGCTATGGCCTGATCCATCCCGACATCCGCGCCGCGGCCCGCGCCAAGGTGATCACGCTCGACACGATGAAAGCCTTCGCCGAGCACCCGAGCCAGGAGGCGCAGCGCGAGGTGTTCGAGGCGCTCACGAAAGACGGCGGTTATCTGCAGGCCTACACGGTGCGACAGGCCCTCAAATCCCGCGGCGTGCAGGTCAGCGATGATATCGGGGCTTTCGTGCGCGCGGACTACGAGGCCCGCGGCGGGGCCGTCGCAGCCGATCTGCTGGAAGAGCATTCCGTGCTGGAGGATGCGGCGCTGGTCGAGACCATCTTGCTCGAAAAGCTCGGTGCCGCTGCCGAAGAGGCCCGTATGAGGCTAGGGTTTGCCTGGGCCGATGCGATGGTGCGCTATGACTACGCGACCATGGCCGACTATGGCCGCGTCTATCCCGGCCCGATCGAGCCGGATGAGGCTGCCCAGAAGCGCATCGATGAGATCACCACCGAGCTTGAGAAATTGCAGCTCGAGATGGAGGATGAGGGGCTCGAGGACGGTGCCTACAATGCCCTTTACGACCGCGTCGACGCTCTGGAAGAGGAAGCCCGCGACCTGCAGGAGGCCTACAGCACCGAGGACCTCGCGCGGTCCGGGGTGATCGCGTCGTGGTCGGGCGGGCAGGTGACCCTGCATGTTGGCCTCGTCCGCCCGGAAGACACCGTCAAAAAGGAGGGCGCGCGCGGCTCCTCGGCTAGCCCGACCGGGGAGGAGGCCCCAGACGCCGGCGAAATCACCTATCCAGCCTCACTGGCTGAGGACCTCAAGACCGAGCGAGCCATGGCGCTTGGGGCCGCGATGGCGCTGCATCCGGAGGCCACGCTCGATCTGACGCTCTTCAAGCTGGTCAGTGACGTTCTGGCCAGCGGAATGAGTGTCACGCAGGCGATCAAGGTCGAGGCCCGCAAGGAATACCGCAGCCATGCCAAGATGGACGAGATTGACGAGACCTCGCTTGAGCAGGTGGCGGCGGCGCATGATGCGCTTGATCTCTCGTGGCTCGATGACACCCGCGCGCCCGCCGATCAGTTCGCGGCGTTTCGCGCGCTGGAGGCCGGCGAGAAGGCCAAGCTCGTGGCCTATGCCACGGCCAGCACCACGCAGTCCTGCTTCGCGCGGGACCGCCAGCGCGACAGCCTGATGCATGCGTTCGAGATCGAGATCATGCCCGACATCCGCGCCCACTGGACGCCGAATGCGGCCCTCTTCAACCGCTTCAAGAAGGCCTGGCTCCTGAAGATCCTCGGCGAGGATCTGGGTCTCGCCCAGGAGGCTGTGACGCTGGCCTCGTCGAGCAAGAAGAAAATCGTCGCCTTCTGCGACAAGCTCTTTGCAGAGCCCTTCGCCACACTCACGGACGCGCAGCGCGCTGCCGTGGCCGCCTGGTGCCCGCCGATGATGCAGACCGCCGGTATCGCCTTTGATGAGGCGGAGCCAACTGCGGAAACCCCGGAACCTGACGGCGAGGTCGCGCAAGCGGCCTGAGCCATCACGCGACCCGCGCGAGGCGTTCCCCGCGCGGGTCGACCCTCCCACACCCAACGGAAAGACATCCCCATGGCTATTCTCAAGTTCTCTGCCTCCGCTGTCGCGGCGCAAATCGCACATGCGCGCGCCTGCAAGACCTTCCTGCCCAACTGGAACGGGCTCGTGGACAGGCCGGCCCTGATCCTCATCGTCGGCAATGGTGTGCATCTGCGCTCGAACGGCATCGATGGCACGACCACCCGTATCGTCACCACCGAACAGGCCGATCCCTCCTTCGCCTTCGCCGATGGCATGAACCCGTTTCGGGACACCGACTGGATGGCGCAGCGCCGCATGGCGTTTCGCGATCTGACCGGCCAGTTCTACACCGACATCCTGGATGACGTGCAGGTGCTCATCGACCGGGGGCGAGGGGCCATCCGGCTCGCCACCGATGGCCACAGCATCCGCGTCTTCGTGCGCCGGGCCTCGGATTATCTCATCGGCGGGACCTACGAAGTGCCCTCGGGCCTCGGCGGCACCTTCCGGGTCATCCTCAAGGATGCCTGCGACACCTTCGCGATCGTGCAGAACTGCGGCAATTGCGAGGATTTCGACGCCATGCAGCCCTACCGCGTGCCGCTCGATGCGCTGATGGAGATTGATGATCGGAGGGCGGCTTGATGGGTTGGCTCTTCTACACCGATCGCCGCGTCAAATCCTACGCGGATGAGAAAGCAGAGATCACCCGGCTTTGCACCTTTGAGGGCGACACGCGCAAAACCGAACTGGTGAAAGCCTGCAAGGTCGGCTCAACCTGGTATGCGGCGGCTAGGGTTACCAATCGTGATGGCACCCCTGTCGAGGACGCGACCTATGTCACCGATCCTGACGGCTCGATCACTTTCGCCGCCGTCTTCCTCACCGCCTACGATGATGGGTGTTGGGGCTACAAGGATATGGAGGAAAGCGCTGGCCCGAACGCGTCGCGCGCGCCCCTTGCGCTGATCGAACTTCTCTCCGACCTGAAAGACCCGGACAGCTACGCCCGGGACTGGCGCCAGCGCTGCCGGGAATGGGCTTCGATCCCGAACTACGAGGAAGGCGACAAGATCAGGCTCGCCACCCCTGTGACGCTCACCGATGGCAGTACATGCCAGATCGTCACCGCGACCCACTACAAGCGGGGGCGACAAAAACGCCGCTGCTACCGGATCGAGGAAACCGGCGGGCTCGTACGCCTCTCGAAGGCCACGCTTGCGGGTTCTGAGCTGCTCAGCTCCGCGAAAGGTGCTGCCAGCCCGGTGCTGGCGGAGTATCTCGCGGGGCAGGGTGGCTGAGTTTCCCGCGGAGACAACACCACGGGACCACGTGCACACATACTGCCGCCTTGAAATCGTATCTCAAATGAGATACATCGCTCCCATCAACTGGAGGACCATCCATGCCTGCCCAAACATCCATGCTTCATGTCCGTGTTGACGATCAGCTGAAAGCACAGGCTTCGGACGCACTTGCGGGCGTCGGTCTGACGCTCTCCGACGCGGTGCGTATTCTTCTGACCCGCGTGGCCGCAGAAGGCGGCTTGCCTGCCGGATTGACCGCTGATCCGGATGCCTATGACGCCTGGTTCCGGGCGAAGGTACAGGAAGCGCTAGACGATCCAAGGCCCACAACGCCCCATGCCAAGGCGATGCAAGACGCTCAGGCATTGATTGACGGGAAGCGCCTTGCCAAATCTTGAATGGAAAGCGACGGCCATCGCCGACTTGCTGGCAATCATTGGCTACATCTCTGACGACAACCCGGATGCCGCCCAAGTTCTCAAAGACGAGATTGAACACAAGACGTCCCTCCTTCCAGAACGCCCTCAGATGTACCGCGCGGGCCGTGTGGACGGGACTAGGGAGATGGTTATTCGGCCGAACTACATCGTGGTTTATGCTGAAAGCCTTGAGATGGTGACCATTTTACGCGTTCTTCATGCTGCGCAGCAGTGGCCATGATGGGGGTGCAGGCCCCCCGCTAAGAAATTGCCCACTCTACGCCTTCAAAGTGTAGAGCGGGCTTTCTCTCCTTTGGAACTCAGACCCTGATCCAAAGGAATTCCCCATGTCCAAGCCCTGCTCAACGCTCCCCGATCCTATTGAATCCAAAGCTAACTTCGTCTCTGCCCTCGAGCAGATCGGCACGGAGATCGACCACCAACCCCTGCGCAGCTCAGCGCTCGCACGCATCATGCGAGAGACCTTTCTTGGCAGTGATGCCGGGGGCGCCTGGGACTGGCGGAAGGCCTATGACCTGATGCAGGCGGCGGCTGTGCAGGCGCTGCTACGTGGCGATAACAGTGAGGATGATTACTTCGCCGCAAAACTGCTTGCCTCACGGCTGCTGACGGAAACCCGCCGCTCCGAGCAGCAGATCCGGTTGCAGCAGTTTTCCACGCCACTGCCATTTGCCGCCTTGGCCGTGCGGGCGGCAGCCATTCGCAAGGGCGAGACCGTGCTGGAGCCCTCGGCTGGCACCGGTGCTTTGGCCGGTTTTGCTGCCCGGGCCGGTGCCACGCTTTCTCTCAATGAAATCGACCCCTTTCGCCATAGCCTATTGCGCGCGGTCTTCGGCGGCGAGGCGACGGGCCATGACGGCGAGCATATCGACGATCTGCTGCAGACGCCGGTTCTACCCGACATCGTGGTGATGAACCCGCCGTTCGCCTCCTCGGTCGATCGCTCCCGCGACAAGCACATCGCCGCCAAACATCTCATTGCGGCTGCAAAGCGTCTCGCGCATGGCGGGCGGCTGGTGGCGATCATGCCGCCGGGATTCACGCCCGAACGCGATGCCGCGCATTGGTCCCGCGCTTGCGGTCTCCTGACGCCGCGCTTGGCCCTCACGATGCCGGGACAGGTTTACCGCAAGCTCGGCACCTCTGTGGAAACCCAGCTGATGGTCTTCGACAAGGTGCAGGAGGACGGAGAGATGATCCGCGCCAGCGTCAGGGACTTGGATGAAGCCCTTCCTTTTGCCGACGCCGTGGCCGCAACCCGGCCCGAGGCGCGCCCCGTACAACAGGCGGCGAAAAACCCTCATGCGCGATCGGTCGGTCCAGTACCTGTCACGCGCAAGCGACCAGTTGCTAGAGTTGTGGCGTCCAACGCTCAGACCAACGCCGCCATACCGCTCACTTTCACAAGCCTTGAGGCCGCGCGCGACAACACGCCCGTCTCGGATATCTATGCGCGCTATCGCCCTCAGCGGATCGAGATCGCGGGTGCGCAGGAACATCCCACGCCCTTGGTCGAAAGCATCGCCATGGCTTCCGTGGCGCCGCCCGTGCCTTCTGGCGCGGCCAGTGCGGAATTGCGCCTGCCTGCCAGGCTGATCGAGGATGGGCATCTCTCCGAGGCTCAGCTCGAGACCATCATCATGGCCAATGATGCCCATGGGCGTGACCTGCCGGGGCGGTTCACCATCGACGACGACCAGACCAAACTCACCCGTGCCGATGATGACCCGGACGCCAATGCTTATCGCCTTGGCTACTTCCTCGGTGACGGCACGGGCTGCGGCAAGGGGCGCGAATGCGCCGGGCTCATCCTGGTGAACTGGCTCGCTGGGCGCAGGAAGGCGATCTGGGTCTCCAAATCCGCCACGCTCATCGAGGACGCGATCCGCGACTGGACCGATCTCGGCGGCTCGCCCGCCGACATTCAGCCGCTCTCCAAATGGAAACCGGACCAACCGATCCAGATGGGTGATGGCATCCTGTTCGTGACCTACGCCACGCTGCGCTCGGCGGGCAAATGCGGCACCACACGACTGTGCCAGATCCTCGACTGGATGGGCGAAGACTTTGAAGGCGTACTGGCCTTTGATGAGGCCCATGCCATGCAGAACGCGGCCGGGTCCGAGCAGGGCAGGGGGGTCAAACCCTCCCAGCAGGGCCTTGCTGGCCTCCGGCTGCAACTGGCAGCACCCCGCGCTCGCGTCTTCTACATCTCGGCCACGGGTGCGACGAGCGTCCACAACCTCGCCTATGCCGCGCGGCTGGGGCTCTGGGGGCAGGGCCCCGAATACCCCTTCCCAAGCCGCGAGAGCTTCGTTTCTGCGATGGAAGCCGGCGGTGTCGCCGCCATGGAGGTGGTCGCGCGCGATCTCAAGACGCTCGGGCTCTACACGGCCCGTGCCCTCAGCTTCGACGGCGTGGAGTATGACGTGCTCGAACACGCGCTCACCCCGGCCCAGATCGAGATCTACGACGCCTATGCGGGTGCGTTTCGGACGATCCACCACAATCTCGAAGCGGCGCTGACGGCGACCGGCGTCAACGACGCCTCGGGGGAAACTAATGCGTCGGCCGCACGCGCCTCGGCCAAGTCCCGCTTCGAGAGCACGAAGCAGCGCTTCTTCAACCATCTCCTGATGGGCATGAAAGCCCCGAGCATCATCCGCGCCATCAAGGACGATCTGGCAGCGGGCAAGGCTTGCGTCATTCAGGTGGTCTCTACAGGCGAAAGCCTGCTGAAACGTCGGCTTGAGACGATGGACCCGGAGGACGAGCTGGTCGAGGGCGCGCTAACGCCGCGCGACTACGTCCTGGGATACCTCGAACAGGCCTTCCCGATTCATGCGCAAAAGCTCGTGGAGATTGACGGCAACATGGTGGCGGAACCCTTGCGGGATGAGACCGGCGCGCTCGTTGTCTCGCGCGAGGCGCTCGCCCTGCGCGATGCGGCCATGCTGGAGTTGATGACGCTCGCCCCGATCCCCTCGGCGCTCGATCAGATCCTCTGGGCTTTTGGCTACGAGGCCGTGGCAGAAGTCACGGGGCGGTCCATCCGACCCATCAAAGCCGAGGACGGCCATCTCTTCATCGAGAAGCGCGCCGCCAGCAGCAATTCATCCGAGACCCAAGCCTTCATGGACGGCGATAAGGATATCCTGATCTTCTCCGATGCGGGCGGGACGGGCCGGTCCTATCATGCGGCGCAAACGGCGAAGAACCAGAAACGGCGGCGGCACTACCTGTTGGAGCCCGGCTGGCGCGCGGATGCGGCCATCCAGGGGCTCGGGCGCACGCATCGCTCGGCTCAGGTCAGCGCGCCCTTCTTCCGGGTCTGCACCTCGGATGTGCATGGCGAAAAACGTTTCACCTCGACGATCGCCAAGCGCCTCGACCAGCTGGGGGCCCTGACCAAGGGCCAGCGCGAGACCGGCTCGCAAGGCATGTTCCGCCAGGAGGACAATCTCGAAAGCCCGATCGCGCGAGCGGCATTGCGTGGGTATTTCGCCGATCTTGCCGCCGGGCGCGCTGAGGCGATGAGCTACGAGAGCTTCACCGACTGGACGGCCCTGCGGCTGATCGACAAGGACGGGGTGCTCCTTGAGGAGCTTCCCCCGATCCAGCGGTTTCTCAACCGGGTTCTGGCCCTGCCCATCCACATGCAGAACGCGCTCTTTGCCGAGTTCATGAGGCGGATTGCCGATCAGTCTGAGCGGGCGCGCGCGGCGGGCACGCTCGATCTCGGCGTGGAAACTCTGCGTGGCGAAAAGATCGAACAGGTATCCACAGAGGATCTCTGGACCTGCCCGAAATCCGGCGCCGTGACGCGGATCATTGGACTTGAAGTCACCGACCCGGTCCATGTGCTTTCGGCGGATGACGCCCTGTCGCGCAATTTCGATAAGCTGCCGATGGTCAACCGCGCGTCGGGTCGCGCGGCGCTCATCTCGGCGCGGCCAATGCAGATGTATGACGAGGACACTGTCACGCTGATGCGCAAGGCGGTGCGGCCAAACGGGTCGAGCTATCTCGAAGAGGCACGGTTTGAGTCCTCGGCTTGGGAAGAGATCGGCAAGCCTGAGTTCGCATGGCTTTGGGATGCCGAGGCAGCGTCCCTGCCAAAAACCACCACAACCAAGCTCTACCTGCTGACCGGGCTCTTGTTGCCGATCTGGAAGGATATTCCGAACACCAATGAGCGCATCTACCGGGTCACGCCCGATGGGGCGACCGCCATGATCGGGCGCACGCTGAGCGAGGAAGGGGCGGCCGCGCTGCGCGCCCGCTTCCTCGTGTCCAACCCGCAAACACCGCAGGAGATGTTGACCGCCGCCCTCGGCACCACTGCGCCGGTCGATCTGGGCCGGGGTCTCACCCTGACCCGTCGCCGTGTCGCAGGCGAGATGCGCCTTGAGTTGTGCGGCGTTGACAGGGGCATGATTGATGGCCTCAAGGCCCTCGGCTGCTTCACCGAGATCATAGCCTTCCAGCTACGGGTGTTCCTGCCGCATGGGGACGGGATCGACACGGGAAGCATTCTGGCCCGGATCGTGGGGCAGGAAGCCGCCATGACGTCAGAACAAGCCGCCTGAAAAGTCAAAGCGGGCTTCCGGTCGGGCGGCGTGGATCGGGATTTGGCCGATCTGCGCTTTCCGGGCGCGCGCTGACCAATGCCAGGCCCGGCCCCCCAAATTCAGATAAGAGGACAGACCCATGACCAATCCCCAGATCGACTATGCCGCAATGGCGGCTCAGTGGCGTGCAGAGCGCGAAACCACCCTGAAGGCATCCCGAGCGGAGCTGCTTGCGCAACTACGCGCGCTTGGCATCAGCGAGGTCACCGCCGAATACGAAGGCTATGGCGATTCCGGCAATGTCGAGGATGTGACGGTGCAGCCTGCAGAGGTCCAACTGCCGGAGCCGCTTGCCACCGAGGTGGGCGACTTCGCCTGGTCGCTCGCCTATCACCATCACCCGGGGTTCGAAAACAACGAGGGCGGCTACGGCACGCTGACCTGGGACATAGCAGCCGACAGCATCACGCTCGATCATGCGGACCGCTACGTTGAATGCTCGCACAGCTATGACGAGGGACTGTGAGATGGCGCATCCGCTTCATCATGCTGAAAGCTCGGCCCAGAAATTCGGCGGGGTGCCGTCTGACTATCAGTCTGTGCACGATTGGTTCGATGCCTCGAAAGAGCACCTCGCGCTCTTCACGCACCGCGCCATGCGTCACCATGCGCAAGGCCTGTTTGAGGCCCAACGGGTTTTTGGCCCGACACTGACCAATAGTGCGGGCCGCGACATCCCCGTGCGCTGGATCGGCGAGCAGCATATCCGTGAAGACTGCCAAGGCCGCATCCCGAGCATGGCGGACTGGCTGCGACGGATCCAGCCTGAGCCATGGATGGCCAATGGCCACATCGACCGGCATTCCGGCGATGAGCCCTGCGGCGACCCAAGGGTTGCCTGGGCCTCCGAGGTCGCCGCCGGAAGAACGGTTCTTGGCCTGAAGGATTGGATGGCGGCGCGCGCGACGCAAGCCACGCAAGGTACCTGACAGCTCTCGGCCGTTGGCCAAACAAATGCTGCATGGAAGCCCGGTTGGACGACCGGGCTTCTTGCGTCGTTTCCCCACCATTCTTCTTGAGGAGGTTCGCATGACACTCGATGAAATCAAAGCCGCGGTTGATGCCGGGCAGACCGTGCATTGGGCCAATACCGGCTACGTTGTCCACAAGGACAGGCTCGGTCAGTACCTCATCACCTATGTGCCGAACGGAAGCTGCATCGGTCTGACCGACCGGAGCGGGCACCGGTTGAACGGAAAAGAAACGGAGTTCTTCGTCGCGCAATCGAAGGACGCCGCAGAAAATCCGGGCAGCCAATCAAGACCAGACGGGCAGGGGAGGGGCGTAGCACCCGGAGGCGCGGGGGCCTTCCCACTCGGACGGCAGCTCTGACCCGTGGGCGGGGCTGAAAGGAAAGCGAGCTTTCTGATTTGTGATCCCAAGAGGGGTCGAGAAAGCAATCCCGGATGCGTTGGCAAGAACGTCAGGCACCGGCCAATCCAAAAGGAACCATCCCATGTTCGCAGGAACCCTCACCCGCAATGTCGAGACCGCAGCCGCCGAATACACCGGCATGATCCACTCGACGCGCTTTGACATCGCCATCCAGCTTGAGACCCGCCCGAAGATGTCCGAGCGCAGCCCGGATTTTGACGTGACGGCAGTCAACAAATCAGGCCGCAAGGTGCGCATCGGCACGGCCTGGAACGAGACCGGCAATACCAGCGGCAACCCCTACATCTCGATGCAGATCGATGTCGGCTTAGGCCCGTTCCGGGTCAACGCGGTGCAGACGAAAGAGGCGCGCGCGGCCCAGAGCGGCGAATTCGAGATCATCCCGCTGGTCTCGAACGGCCTGATGAAATCCGGCTCGATCTCGGGCGAGCTCACCGCCATGGACGCCGACAACGCCTTCACCGGCTACATCGCCAACATGATGTTCGATCTGGAATTCATGCTGATCGAGAACAGCTACAAATCCGAGGAAACCCACCCCGATTACCGTATCGAGATCAGCTCGCCCCGGGGCACACCGATCCGCGTCGGCTCGGCGTGGATGGCGAAAAGCAGCCGCACGGGCAACGACTACCTGTCGCTGCTGATCAACACGCCTGATGGCGACCTGCGCGTCAACGCCGTGCAAAACGAGGAGCAGCGCGGTGGCCAGACCTTCTCGATCATCCCGTTCATCGACAGCGGTGAGCAGCCTCAGGACGCGGGGTTGTCATTGGTCGCATGACCAGCGCGCGAGAGAAGACGATCTGAACCGAAAGGGGAGCCGTGATACCACGGTTCCCCTTTTTCCATGTCTGGCTGCACGAAGCACGCATCTGCTTGCGATCTGCTGAATATGATATACGATAATATATTATTGAATGGTCGAGGGTGGGCACATGGTGGCGAGACTGGGAAAAGCTCCGTGGTTCGAGAGCTTTGATGTAGACGCCGAGGTTGAAGAGCTTCTTGCTCATATCCAGCGTTGCACCGGATTTGCGCTGCCTGAACGACAGCGTGATGTCATCATGACCCATGCAAGGGCAAAGCTCGACAGGACAAGGCATGCATATCTGGAGGCCAAGGCGGCGGGAAAGCCGGCGTCCACATCGCGCCGCGCCTATCTGACCGACCTTCAGGACACGATCTTTATGGCGATCCCGGAAGAGAACCTCGCGCGGATGCCCCTGAGCGATCAGGTTCTCAACGATCCATCATTTTACGCGGACGCCATGCACTATGCCGCCGCGATCAGCGAGGATGAGCTCTTCATGGCGCTGTCCTCTTCGCTGAAGGACATGACCGTTCAAGACGCCCAGGCCTTTGTCTCAAAGCTCTGGCACGGCGCGATTGACGACAATGCCCGCAAATATGCCGAAGCGTTGAAGCGCCCCGAGCGTGAAATCATGCCGCTGCGGCCTGGGAACACCGTGTAAGATCGGAGCCATTCTCTTGGCTTGAGCCCTACCGAGTTTGGCCGCCGCGAACCCCCTTTCCCGGAGGTGGCACCCTGTGCAGCGCGCGAAAGCCGTTGAAGGCGCTGTGGGGACGACTACTGTCGCCAACATGATGAACCGGGATCATATGCGCGTCTTCTTCCGGCGCACCGCGGCGCTTGCCGCCTTTGTCGCGCTGCTCTGGGCGGTTCAGGTTGTCAATTGGATCACCGGCTACGGCCTGAACCCGGCCTTCGGCCTGATCCCCAGGCACGGCAGCGGGTTAGATGGTGTCATCGCTATGCCCCTCCTGCATGGGAGCTTCTCGCACCTGATGGCCAATACGCCGCCGCTCCTGGTGATGGGTGGGCTGCTGGTGGCAACAACCACGCGAGGCTTGCTGTCGGTGAATGCCGTGGTGATCGGCCTCGGCGGCGCTCTTGTCTGGCTGTTCGGAAGCTCCGCCATCCATATCGGAGCGTCAGGGCTGGTCTTCGGCTGGTTCGGCTTCCTCATCGCGCGCGGTCTTGTGGATCGCTCCCCGATCACGCTGGGCGCGGCACTGGTGGTCGGTGTCCTCTATGGCTCTATTCTCTGGGGCGTTCTTCCGGGCCAACCCGGCGTGTCGTGGGAGGCGCATCTCTTCGGCGCTATCGCGGGCGCGGGCGCTGCGTTCCTAATCCGGACGCATGTCCATGCGCCGCGCCTCGGCAGCGTCGATCTGGACTGAAGCCGTACACTCGGCCGATTCCGGCCGTTCGATGAGCGCAAAGTTCGCCGCAGCGCGGCTTGCTCGAAGCTGACGTTTGTTAGTCCGAAGATTACCGATAGCCGCGCAAAAATTGCTAGAAAATGTCGGGGTCTTCAGGTCCGCAATCTCGGCCGTAGCCTTGCATACAGCTGCACTTGAGCATGGTGCTCCAGTTCGACTACCAGCGCGAAGTTTTGACGGATCTCCTGATCCATAGCCCAGCCACCCACGCAACGTACTACCAGATGATATTCACCGCCATATTGTGTTGTGTCGGCTGAGAACGATATCGAGGCGCTTTGGATTGTGTTTTTGTCGCGAGCGTTCTTCTTGGGCACCAGATCACAATCATATTTTCCCGCCATCTCTGGGGGATCCGTTCCCTCTCCCACCCGAGAGCGAAAATACTCGAAGACGTGATCGACCGGGCAGCCCCGAATAAGGCGAAAATTCATACGCGTGCCGATATACTCTGCGCGGGTTCTTTTCACCGGAGGATCATACGCCAGAGAAACCCGAATAGTGCGTTTTCCTCCTGTCTGAAACTCAATCGGTATTGGCAACCGATAGACTGCGAAATGGTCCAGTTCCAGACTGTCTTCCACGAAGTAAACAACGCGGTGATCATCCGAGTAGGCCGCACGCAAGGTGTCGACGAGGCCAATACCATGGACTCTTGAATGATCACGCGCATCAAGAGCCAACAGTCGTCGAGTGGAAGCCTCTGGAACAGTCGCGGAATTCGCCAGAAGCGCTTTGATCAGATTGGCTGATGCCCCGGGGAAACGTCTGACCAACTGCGCAGCCCTGTTCGCTAACATCGGTGCGGCGAAAGACGTGCCGCTTTTGCTTGTAAGCAATTGACGCAAGAAATCGTGGTTTGTTGTAATCAGGCCTGCCGTCGCCAGATGAGGGGCCGTCTGCAAACGCCTCGCCACGGCATCAAAAACCATTGTCCCGCCATAGTCGACGAAATCAGGTTTGGTCATGCCTCCGGCGCCTGGGCCAGTGCGCGTGAAAGGTGCAGGTTCATCTCGCTCGGTGATGGGCTGAATATGCGCATCAAATTCATGCTGAGGGCCAATGCCGTTTGCATGAGCCAATGCACCAACCGTCACGATGTTCGCGCCTCCAGCAGGTTCACATACACGGTTTGCGACTTCAAGGAGATAGCCCGGATATTGGGTCACGCCTTGCTCAACTGATGTACCGCCACGAGGGGGCCGGTTTCCCGCTGACACAAAGATCAGGACGTTCAACTCACGTGCCAACTCATCCAGCGTCGTTGCCCAAGGACCAACGCGTCCTTGCTCAAAGTTAGCCTTCGTGTCGCCGAGAGAGATCACGAATATCCGGCATCCATGACTTGCATTTAGGCTCTGGATCGTTTGTCTCATCTGGCTCGGCAGCGTCCGACGATCAAAAAACTTCCGCTCGTCCGTTACCACCTTTGCCGAGATAATTCTCGCCACACGTTGCAAAGAGGTTCCGTCGAGCTGCGACCTTAAATCACCAAGCGCGGCAACACCGGCCACTGCCGTCCCGTGTCCGGCAATATCTGCTTCACCGAGCTCGCTGGGAAAGGCCTCGCGCGCGACGATCGCATCCGCGAGGAATGGATGATCGTTCACGCCCGTATCCAACACAGCAATGATTGGCAGATCAGGGTCAAGAGGCGCAACGGGCGGAACATCATCTAGCGCGAACTGGACGATCTGATTGGCTTCGATGTCCGGCTCCGGTGGAAGGTCAATAAAAGCTACTTCAGGAACAGAAAAAATCGGTCTGATAGACTGCCCTGAAGCCTTGACCCGGATCATCGTGATAGATGGCCCAGAATAGTGGTCGTATAGCTCTCCACCCTGCTCCTCAATGAACGCGATGATTTCTTCTGCCTTTCGACGACGCGCAGCCTGCGTCCCGAACTCCCAAAGTTCGACATCGAGTATGTACTCTTGGCCGTCTTGAAGATCAGAAACCTCCGTAAAACCGGCTTCCTTGATCTTGATCCCGAGACGGTCGCGCGGCTCCAGTGTGCTAATACTACCGATACGGTTGATAAAACCGGAGTAGCTCGGATTCTTCTGACCTGCAGGTGTTGGTCCCTCATAGGCATCCAGCCTATTGCGAAAATCGCTCAGTTCATCTGTTGAAGAAAACAAGACGATATTGTTGTCATCGTCTGTATTTAACAGCGTGAGTCCAAGCTGTTCCCAGTCTCCCTCCATGGCCAGTCCATGCATGTGGACTTTCAGAATCAGGGATGGATCGACAAATTGGGGAGGGCGGATGGCGCGTTGACGTGCGACCGCATCATCGGCTTCGCGCCGTATTTGCCCTCCGTGACCCTTTCCCGGCTTGGGCGCTGGACCGGGTCTGCCGTCTTTTCGGCGTGCAAAAGGCTCTTTCGCTCTGACCAGTTGCAGATGATCGTATTGTGCCAACAGTGGCCTCACTGGTTGTTCGATAATTTCCTTAATCGCATCCTGCGGCGTTCAGCGTAACGGATGGCATCACGAAAGTCTTTCTTTGAAATGCTTTTTCGGCGATCAAGAAGAGAAATTTTCTTGGCCTGGTTGCAAATTTTTTCAAGCTCGGCATAGGAATAATCAGCTAGGCTCTGAACGAAATCCTCTGCTTCGAACTCCGTTTCGGTGTTTTTCAGCGCATTGGTGAGATACCTGCGGACCATTGCTTCGTCGGGATGGTCAAACCATACTACTTCATCGAAGCGTCGCCATATGGCGGGATCAAGGTGAGCGTCCAGGTTAGTGGCGGCAATCAGAAAACCACCTGGCTGTATCTGATCGATGAAGATCAGAAGACTGTTGACCACGCGTCTCAGTTCACTGTGATCGTTGCCTTCTTCCCGCGACCGCGCAATCGCGTCAAATTCATCGAAAAAAAGTACGCATGGCTGGCGGCGTGCAAACTCAAAGGTCTTGCGAATATTGGTGGCAGTCTCGCCCAAAAATGAAGAGATGAGGCTGTCCAGTTTGACAAAGAAAAACGGCAATCCCAGCTGGCCGGCAAAAACCTCAGCACACAATGTCTTGCCCGTTCCAGGTGGCCCGCAGAACAGTAGTTTGGAACGCACGGGAAGCCCGTGGCGCTTGATCGTTTCGGACTTTCGGAATTCATCCAGTAGCCCAGTGAAGAGCTCAATGTTGTCGTGAGTCAGGATAATGTCATCGGGCGTATGAACGGGTTCGATCCGCTGGATGAACTCTCCGGCCTCGTCTGGGAACGGCACCAAAGGAGAAAGACCCTTGGCTTGCGGGCGTGTCGTCAGTCCATCCAGTGCCTTGCGCAGTGACCGTGCTAGCACTCGGTTGTTCTTTTTTTCCTCTTCGGAGATGATCTGTTCGACAACACCACGGAATTCATCGTCGCGCCCGTAGCTCGACAACAGCTTTTTCATCAGTTCTCCGCGTGCCATGCAACCACCTGCTTTTCGTAAAATCGTAGCCGAGTATTGCGACGAGCGCTACCGAATTTGACGCTTGATTTGGATAAAGCCGGGTTGGCATGCCACGGTGTCGAGAAAGGCTGAGGGCGCATCAAATCAGTTCGAAATCTTACGGCAAACGTCCGGTTTTCTTGACCTGCTTCACTTTTTTCGCTGCCGCAGCGAACGTCCGCCCGCCCTTTAAGTCGAATGCCCGGACAAGCAATACCTATAGTCGGCAGCGGCGTCGCCCGCACATCAACCTTGGCCAGAGCCTTGCGGCCTCCCCAGCTCGGCTGCGCGTGTCGCAGGGGAGAACGGCCCTTCGGTCCGTCGCGCATTCGGCCATGCGGCCTCACCGCGGCGTCGTACCCGGCATCCCGGTTTGCCCGCCTCGCGAGCACGTCTCTCCCTGGCCGCTCCGCCGGATTGCGCTCTGGTCTGTTTTGGCCCGAGGCCAAAACGATCCCGCCGCTGCATCCGTCTCCCGCGTCCGGTCGGGCCGTTTGCCTGCTCGGGTCGGGCAAACCTACCGTCAAAACACACACACATGAGCGTGGAAGCATATCCTCCGGATGGCCCCCAAATCAGCCCGCGTCAAGGATCGCAAAACTTTTCGGCGAGGACGGGGCCTGTGGCTTGGGGCGGTTCCGTGCGTGAGGGCGCGCATGTGTCAGTTGCTGCACGCGGAAAACTTTTGCGCCCGGCAAGCCGGCGGCTGCGCCGTCCCTGACCCGGGCAGATTCGGAAACCAGGCATTCGGCCATGCCCCCACACTCACGTGGTGGCCTTGGAACCGAACACTGGAGACCAGACATGGCTTACGACACCGCAAACACCTACGAGACGATCGAACTTTTTGGGCTGACCGAGAAGGACGCGCAGCTGCCGATCCCGGAAGATCACATCCTGACCGACCGCATCATCCGCGAGAGCTTCGAGGCTTTGCTCGGGCAGTTGCGCGGGACCGGGCTTGAAGCAGAGATCGAACCGCTGGCCCATGGGCTCGCCACGATCCTGCAGCGGCGCAAGGTGGCACTTGGCAAGGAGGTCGACCGCACCGCCGACAAGATCGGCGCGCTGGCAAAATCTCACGACGGATCGGAGATCGCCGAGACCGCGCTCGAAGAGGCGCAGGCGCGCTTTGTGCAGTTGCGCGAGATTGTCGGCGCCATCGAGGTGATGAGCGAAGCAGCGGCGGAATGCTACGAGGTCGAGACGGGCCAAGCCTTCATCCCGGCAGCCGGGTCGCGCGCAAGCGTCCGGGCGCAAGAGACCGGGGCGGTCTTCGAGGCGCGGCAGCTTCTGGAGCAGCACGACCGCGAAACCGCCGAGAAGTCGAAAGTCGAGGGGGTGCCCCTGATCGTCTCAGGCGCCACCGACTGGACCGATGTCGATGTGATCTTCAACACGCTCGACAAGGTTCGCGAACGGATCAAACAGAACCGCAACCAGGAGATCTTCCTCTGCCACAAGGGTGGCAAGCACGGCGCGGAGATGATTGCGGCTCGGTGGGCCCGGGCACGCGGGATAGCACAGGCGCGCTTCGATCCGCGCTGGTCCGCGCATGGACGGGCGGCACCCTTCAAGTGCAACGACGAAATGCTGGACGACAAGTTCGCAGCGACGGGGGTTGTCCTCTTCGGCGGCAACGGGGTCGCGCTGAACCTCGGGCAGAAGGCGGAAGCGAAAGGCCTGACGGTCATGCGGGTTGCTGACCCGGCGAAGACGGCGTCGCAGGAGTGAATTGAGAGGGTCGCCTTCGGGCGGCCCTTTCGTCATTTCTCATGGCGCGTGCGATCGGTCACACTTGATCGGCAGCTCACGGCGTCCAGCACCGTCATCCCTCTACCCAGCCCGTCAGAGTTCGGCCCATCCGCATCGGTACGGGCTGGGGATGGTGCGCACCTCGCACATCGTCAGCAGCGCAAGACCGAGGGGTCGAAACGTCGCACATGAGGCTGAAGACCTGCACAACCCTCGGGGGGTGTTTCGGAACATCGCATCCACGCGGGCGGGCTCCATCAGCACCCCGGCCAGGATCGGCGGAACTAGGACGCGGAAGGTGGCTGCGGCGTGATGGCAGGGGTCATCCGGATCACTCCTTTTTGCTCATAGATGTGGATCGCACGGGGTCGGCCCAATCGTGCCCTCAGCTCACGCTTCGGCAAGCACAAATACGGCTTCCACGGCGGAGCCGCGAACCCTCCGCATTTGCACTTGCGACCGGGCCTCTTGCCCCCGTGCTGGCAGATCCCCATCGCAAAAAGGAGAGACCCAAATGACCAACCACTACGTCGCCACCGTCCCCGTCAAGTTCACCGACACCGATGGCCAGGAGCGCACCCGTTTTCAGCGCGTGGGTGCGATGTTCCGCAACACCCGCAATGGGGATGGCTCGGAGTTCTTCAGCCTCAAGCTCGACTTCCCCGTCGCGGTCTCGGAGCTGGTGATGTTCCCGCCGAGCGCGAAGGATCCCCAGGACTGAATCCTCTGACGAGGATGGGCCGCCCCGAGACGATCTCGAGGCGGCCCGATCCCTGTTCCAGAGATGCCGTCACCGGCGTAGGTGATCGCCGATAGCGACCTCCTCTTGGTGCCGGTCGCTGCGCGATCAAGGGACCCTCTCCCCCCGAAATGATCAGGCCGCGACAGACCGGCCAGTCAGCCTCAAGGGGGCCATCCACAAAAACCCATCGGCCAGGGCCTCCCGGTTTTTGCGGCAGAGATTTGGGGACCCAAATCTGGCCCTCCTTGACCCTGCCTGTCCGCCCTGTCGGTGGGGTTTGCGCCCGCCCGAGGGTCTGACCGAACACATGCGTGTTCGGTCAGACCCTCGGGCGGTGCTGGGGAAGGGGACCCATTGGACAGGTGGGTCGCCCGGTGGTGAGGGCGGCAGAGCCGCGTCCCTGCGGGCCGCGGGGGAAGCGGACACCAAGGCTGCCTGAGACTGAAGGCAACGTAAGTATATAATTGACAGCTAGGTATATTATCGTAAGGTAGGGACAGCCTTGGTGGAAGGTGGCAGGAAATAGGGGGTCTTTCTTCGCATGTCGCGCTCAAAACGTCTCACAGATGCGGACCGCATGGAGATCGTTCGCGAGGCTGCGGAAGGTGTGTCTACATCCGTGTTGGCGGAGCGGTTTGGCGTGTCGCCCCGGGCGATCCAGTACACGCTCAAAGCTGATGCCGAGCGCCAGACGGATGCCGCGATCCCGGTCTCCGCTGTCAGCGTGAAGGTGACGGCTGCGGAGCTTGAGGCGCTCGATGAAGTGTTGGCCGCGGCGGGGATTGAGAGCCGGGCCGAGGGTCTGCGGCGGCTCATCCAAGCGGCTGGCGGAGTGTTCGTTCCGGACGTACAGATAGCAACAGAGATGGCGCGATACAGGGCCTCTTTGCACGAGGTCGGCAATGGGGTCGCGCAGATCGCCAAGCAGATGACGCGGGCCAACCGGATAGGGCGGGGGGCCGATGGTGGTACGCCTGCCGAGTTCTCCGAATTGCGCCTCGCACAGATGCGCGGGCTGGCGCGGTTCATTCTGGATTCCGCTGACGAGATCGACCTGCTACTGCGCCGCCGTCGGGACGCAATGCAGCTGCAGGCCACGGCCGCGCTGAGGGAGTTTGCGCATGCGGCTGAATGATGCCGTCCATGCCGTTACGGGCGAGGTCTTCCGGGACGGCTGGAGCCGGATCCGGGGCTCGATGCAGGGGCTGCATGTCGCCAAGCAGAGCCAGCTTGTGCGTGCGGCGGCAGGGCATCGGCCAGCCGTCTTCAAGGCGATCCGGGGCGGCGGTACGCATACCAAATCGCAGCTTGCAAACCAGCTCGAGTACCTCACCACCAAGTCCACTTATATCGTCGACAGCAGCGGGTTCCTCGATGGCAAGGCGAAGCTCGAGGCCAAGGACATCAAGGATCTGACCGAGCGCTTTGCCAAGCGGTGGGATGCAGGTTTCAAACCCAAGCTTGGCCAGACCACCCACATGCTCATGTCTTTCCCGATCGGCACGCGCGGCGAGGATGTGCGCGACATCGCGACGGATGTGGCCGAGCGGTTCTTCCAGACCGACGCGGGGCATTTCGACTACATCATCGCGGTGCATGAGGACCGGGATCACCCGCATGCGCATCTGGTGCTGAACCGCCGCTCGCAAGAAGGCGAGTTCTTTTTCTTGGGGCGGAACCACCGCTTCAACTATGACGACTTCCGCCTCGCCATGGTCGAGGAGGCGGAGAAGTATGGTGTGCGCCTGGAGGCCACGCGGCGTGTGGATCGCGGGGTTGTGCATTACCCCGCCCGGACCAGCGAGGTCTACGCCGCGAAAGAAGAGGGTCGCGCGCCCCGCGAGCGCGAACGAGTGGGGCAGGACCTGGCGCGGACGCTGGCGGAGATCGCCAACACCAGAACTGTCTACCACTCGCTTGCTGCGGAGGCTTCGCGCGAGGCCCGCGAGGATATTGCCACAGCCCTCTTTCGCGCGGGCGAGGTCTTGGCGCATGGCGGGCAGGTGGACCGAACAGGAGATGTGTATATGGCAGAGGATCAAAGTTTCGAGGATCTAAGAAGCCTCTATGCGGAGAAGCTCGCGCGGGTACAGGGCATGATCGCCGAGAAGGCGGACTCGGAACGCCCCCTGCTGGAAAAACGCCTCATCGAGATCCAAACGCAGGTCCAGCACATGCAGCCTCTCGGTTTGCGATCATCCACGCTATCAGACGCCCCCTCGGAGGGTGGGATCTATTCCGAGGCGAACATCGACACCAGTCAGCTGGACCGTCTGGCCGAGACGGACTTGCGGTCGCGCATAGACACTGCCCTGCGCGGCACCGGGATCAGCACAGCGGAAGTGGTCGCCCGGATCGAGACCGGGGCCTCGAATGCCGCGCTTGAACATCAATGGATCGCCGATGATCTCTCCAAGGTGGCCGAGACGCGGGACCTGAACCTCGAGCGTCGCGCTGATCTGGAACAGGCGCGCGACATTCTCAACGATGTCCATGTCGAGCTTGGCACGCTGCTGGAACGGGATAACGTGCTGCGCCGGGACGGTGTCGTGGAGGAGGACGCGGTCAGCGAGCGGTTCCACTATCACGAGGACGCGGTGCGGGAGATGGAAGGGACAATCCGTCATGAGATGCGCGCCGAGGGTTTGACAACGCAGGAGATCGAGGACCGGGACTGGGAGGTGGCCTCAAAGGCGGAGCGCCGGATCGAAACAGAGCAGCGCGCGTATCTCGAGGTACATCCGGAGCTGCTCGCACGTCCTGGCGATGTGATCGACCGGTCCGAGCCCTACAGGGAGACCATCACCGACGCGGCCCGCGCCAGCGAGATCACCCGCGAGGTCGACCGGATCATGGAGGCACGCGACCTCCGCACGCCTGTTGCAGATGCGGTCGCGGATGACATCTCGGAGCGCTATCCGGACATGCCGTCCCACCTCGCCCGCGGGCTCGGCGCGACCTATGCGGCCGTTGTGGAGATACGCGACACGGAGGCCATCAATCAGGTCCGCCGCGAAACCGAGTTGCGCGACGGGATTGGGGTTGGCACGCGCGAGGAGACCCTCGCGACAGGGGATGAAACTGCACCGCAGTTTGACCGGTCCGACCGCCTCGCAGGCGAGATTGCGCGCGTCCTGGACCATGAGCGGGCGGGAGAGTTGTCCGCGCCCTTCGAGACCGAGGCGGAGCGGGACGCCTTCCGCGAGGAGCATTCGCGGGTGCTGGATGACCGCCAATTGGGCCGCCTCACATCCGGCGATGCCGATGCGCTGGACAAGGTACTCGAGGACCGCCTCGACCGGCTCTATGTCGCCAAGGTCTATCTGCAATCGGATGCAGCGACGGCCAACACGGAGGCCTTGCGCCAGGTGGTCGATGATCTCGCCGACGCTGAGTATGAAAAACAGCGCGCGACAGACGTGGATGGCGAGACCGAGCGGGGACAGGTCCATTGAGCGCCTCCATGGGAAAAGCGCGGATCGCAACAGGGGTCTTGCTGGTGACGCTGGTGACCGCCGCCATGGGCTATACCATCGCCTCGGCGGTGCTGACCTACCAGGATCTCGGATTTGGGGCCGAGATCGACTTTGCCTATATCGCGCAGAACTATCTGGCGATTCTCGATCGCCGCCCGGAGGATGCCCAACTTATTCACCTGATCATCGGCAGCTTCGCCGCCGCCGGCCTGATGCTGAGCCTCGCCCTGTCGGGATCGGCCCTCACACGCTTTGGCCAGACCCATTGGCAGACCGCGCGCGAAATGAAGGCAAATGGGTTCTTCGGGGCGCCAGGGACCGGGTTCATCCTCGGCAAGCTGGGGACGCCGGGCTCCCGCGCAAGATACATTTGCTCCAAGGTCTTTCCGCATGCGCTGATCGTGGCGCCCACGGGCCGTGGCAAGACCACGGGCTTTGTCATTCCGAACCTGCTGACCTGGCAAGGCTCCGCCGTGATGCTCGATGTGAAGGGCGAGTGTTTCGAGGCCACGGCCCGCCACCGCGCAGTCCAAGGCGACAAGGTCTATCGCTTTGCCCCCACCGATTGGGAGGGCAAGCGCACGCATCGCTACAACCCGCTCTTGCGCATCTATCAACTGAAAGATCCCGCGCGCCAGCAGATGGAATTGCAGCTCTTAGCGACGCTGTTCCTGCAAAGCGACAACGACCGGGTGCAGGGCCTTCTGAAAGGCGGGATTGATCTCTTTGTGGCGGCAGGGCTCTTGGCCTTCCAGCGCAAGCGTCCGACCTTGGGCGAGATCTATCGCATCGCCGCTTCGGGCGGGAACAAGCAGAAGGAATACTTCGCGCGGGGCCACGAGGTGGACAACAGGTCCGCCAAGCTGATCTTCACGCGGCTCGCTTCGACCAATAACGACACGCTGACCTCTTATGTCTCGCTCCTGATGACCTCCGGGCTCGATCAATGGCAGAACCCGGCGATCGACGAGGCAACGGCGGTGTCGGACTTTGATTTCCGGACGATCCGCAAGAAGCCCTTTTCGGTCTATCTTGTCGTCCAGCCGCTGATGGTGAAACCCCTCGCGCCGCTGATCCGGCTCTTCTTCTCCGATCTTCTCTCCGCCATGCAGGAGAAGGATCCCGGGCCGGATGAGCCCTGGCCGGTGATGATCATGCTCGACGAGTTCAATCGCTTGGGCAAGATGCCCATCGTGGTCGAGAGCATCGAGACCCTGCGGACCTATCGTGGTCACCTGGCCGTGGTAACCCAAACCATCCCCGCCCTCGATGAAATCTATGGCGAGAACACCCGCCGTGCGCTGCAGGGCAATGCCGGCGTGAAGCTTTACCTGACGCCGTCGGATGAAAAAACCGTCGAAGAGCTCAGCAAGGCTGTCGGCAAGACCACGAAAACCGTCATCACGCGCTCCCAGTCCATCGGCAAGAACCCCTTCGAAGGGCGCAGCCAATCTACACGGACTGAAGAGAGCTCTCTGCTGCCCGAAGATGAGGCGCGCCGCTTGCCGCTCGACGAGATCGTCATGGTGATCGATGCCCAGATGCCTGTCCGGGCGAAGCGGATCCAGTATTTTGACGACCGGCTGTTTAAGGCCATCCATGCGGCGCAGACAGGCGAGTTGCCATTTCCAGAGCCGGGGGGAGGGGGGCCGCAAGGCACGCTGCCGCTGAGCATGCGCGCCATGCCGATGACACCGCCACTGGACGGGTCTGGCGGATCCGAGGCCGACGTTGAGGCCGAACGCCAGGCTGCTGATGGCCAATCGTCAGGGAAAACTGATGTCGCTCCAAAGAAAACTTCGCCGGTCGTTCAAGCCGTTATCGCCGAGGAACAGCGACAGATTGAAATGGATTTTGGGGGGGAAGTGGCTGCTCTTGGTTCGGTGAAAGATGCGGATGTCGAGCAGGTACGAACGGCCGTACATGATTTGGGCGAGTTGGAGACAGCCCTAACACAGGGGCTCTAACTTGATGGGTTGTTACATCCAGAAGTTGATGCAGTAAGAGGTGGTCACCAGCCGCGTTCTAGAAGTCTGAGATTTCGCTCTCTATCAGGTTTGACCCTTTGCAAGGGTAACCTCCATATCTTGTTGCTCCTCCCTTATGTTGCTCCAGATAAAGTGTTAAATCTCGAAAAGCCTGTTTTCGGGAATCGAGATGTGAATAAGAAAGTTACAACCAGCCAGCGAATTGGCGAAATCGGGGAGAAGGCGGCTAATCTTCAATTCTTGCGAATTGGGTTCCAATTCGATGGGCGTTCGCGGTTGGAAGCAGGGATAGACGGCATCGCTGAGGTGATGGACGATGATCAGCCGACTGCGAAGATGATTGCCGTTCAGGTCAAGGCTACTGAGCGTGGCAGCTATGTCGGCGAGACGAACGCCGGTTTCACCTATCGTGTCCGCGCTTCAGATTTCGACTATTGGCGTGGCTCCAACCTACCCGTCATCCTAGTTCTCTACAGGCAATTAGATGACACATTCTTCTGGAAGTCGCTCGAAAACCTCGTTGGCGAGGCCGAACGCACATTGCAGTTCGACAAGGAGCGCGACGTCTTGGACGGACGTGCGAAGGATCGCCTCGCTGCCCTGACCGTCGCCAAGCAAGGACACGGTTACTACGTCCCGCCACTTGGGGGAGGGGAGGACGCGATCATCAACATGGTGCCATTGCAGCTTCCTGAGGAAATCTTCGTCGCACAGACACAGCTCTCCACCCAGAAGGCGCTCGCCCGGATGAATAAGGTCCGGGAAGGCCAACGGTACGATTGGATGATCGATGAAACCTCGCTTTGGACATTCTGCGACCCGCTAACCACACCCGTTCGCGACCTAGTTGAGCGGGATCAGGTCGAACGGATCGAAACCGACTTTCTGGCACAACACGACGCCGTAGATCAGCAGCACAAATTTGCGGGCCTGTTGCGACATACTCTGGCGCATGACTTTCGGGATTTGCTTGGATGGGACCGAAAGAAAAAGCAGTTCTACTTCTTGCCGACACCTGGAGGCGTCGCGCGCAAGTTTCGCTATCTTGGTGCGAAGCAGAAGACACAGGCCGACGTTGTCAGCGTCTATCAGAAGTCGAAGGGGGAGGGGCCCATCGACTATGTGCGGCACCATTCATTCCATCCCCGGTTCGAGCGCTTGGCGGACCAATGGTACCTGATCATCAACCCATCCTACTACTTCACTTCGGATGGAGCGCGCGCGCTCAACTATCCGGATGCCTTGTTGTCCGGGAAGAAGCGCCTCGACACAAACAGCACCGTTCGAGGCCAGGTGATCATGTGGCATCGATTGCTGTCAGGTCTGGAATTTGAAGATGCCGGCGAACTGCTGGCACCCGACACCAAGACGGATCGTATCATCAAGTTTGGTGACCCGCCTTCCATCGAACTGCCGAAGAGTGTGCCCGAGGACGTGTGGGGCGCGAAGGCGCAAAAGTCGAGGAAGCCGTCCGGCTCGAATGAACAAGGCAGCTTCGACCTATGAGCGACTTCAAGACAAAGATCTTCCCGGAGCCTGAACTGGAATTTGGTGACCAACACCATCATCCTGATCCACGATTGGGGTTGCTACAGGCGGGCCCGTTGCAAACGAACCTGGGGGACACGATCAAAGTCGGCGTTGTTGGCAGCGCTCTGACCGTCGAAAAATCAGGCGAGTTTCTGAATGCGATCGAAGATGGGTTCGAGGGTAAGACCGAAAAGCACCCGAACCTGCACCCGGATTTCCCCGGGTTGAGAAACCAGAACCCCTATCGGTGCCGGTTTGAAATGGTGGCTGCCGAAGATGGAGTACTGACCAAAGGTCAGATCGAGAAGATTGCCAAGGAACCGAGCGATGCGCGTGCTGTGGAGATGGCCGTCGACGCAGTTATGGCGCAACTGGAAAAGCTGGAGGGGCATCATGAACGGCCGGACGTGGTCATGGTTTCTCTCCCTGTCAAGTTGATCGAACGGGTCTGGAGAAACGAGCGGGCGCGCGATGACGAAGTTATAGAGGACGAAGCGGCCGACGCGAAAGCTGGCAGAGAAACCTCTCCGAACTTCCGTGGCTTGCTCAAGGCCAGAGCGATGGACCTCAGATTCTCAATTCAGATTGTTTGGGAGGATGTCATCAACCCCGATGCCAAGATCCCTCGCAAAATCAAGGAGAACTCTGACCGCCAAACCCAAGACCGAGCTGACCTCGCATGGAACCTTATGACGACGCTCTACTATAAGGGCAGCGGCAAGGTGCCCTGGCGCAGATTGCCGGAAGAAGGCGAGTTCACCGCCTGTTACATTGGCATCAGCTTTTTCAAGGATGCCGAAACCGACGAGATATGGACCAGTGCTGCGCAAATGTTCGACGAGCGGGGCAGAGGGTTTATTCTTAGAGGCGGTCCTGCACAGTCAGAGTCGCGGGGTCGCCACCCGTTCCTCACTATCGATGAGGCTCACAAGCTTACCGAGAGCGCCTTGGCCGCCTACAAGTCGGTCCATAGAACGATGCCGGCACGCGTGATCGTCATGAAGACGTCGCGCTTTCGCGAGGACGAGGCCGAGGGTGTTGGCAAGGCGCTCGACGAGGCAGGTGTGGAACTGCGCGATCTCGTTTGGATTCATGAGAGCTATTCAGTCAAGGTGCTGCGCGACGGCGACTTCCCTGTCCTCCGCGGCACCTTCGTTGAACTGGACGGCAATGGGCTGCTCTATACCAACGGCAGCATTCCCTACTATGGGACCTATCCTGGCCTCTATGTCCCGAACCCCCTGTTGCTCTGTCCACACCCGCAAAGCGAGAGCACAATCGAACAGATTGCGAAGGAAGTTTTCAGCCTCACGAAGGTGAACTGGAACTCGACCCAGATGAACCAACGCTTGCCGATTCCGATCCGAGCAGCCCGTAAGGTTGGTGACGTATTGAAATACGTTCCCTCGGGGCAAAAGGTCAGCAGTGACTATCGGAAGTACATTTAGAGCCTCTTGGGCCTTCGGGAATTTGCAGAAAACCGATTTGAAAAAATAGAACGCTAGGGAATTCGGATGAAGATTGACACACTTTTTATACGGAACTTCCGATGCTTCGGCGCAGAGGCTGAAACTCTCAGGTTTGAGAACGGGGTTACGGCATTGGTTGGCGGAAACGGAGCCGGAAAAACGGCGGCGCTTCAGGCGTTAGCACGGCTTTTTGGTGTCTCAAGTGCAGAAAGACAGATCCAGACACGCGATTTTCATCTTAGGCCTGACCAAACCGAGCTCGATCCTGGAGCGACGCTGTCGATCGAGTGTATCCTGTCCTTCCCAGAATTAGACGGTCTTGACGAGGCGGCGGCGGCCGACGCCGTGCCGGATTTTTTCAACCATATGGCAGCAACCGGCCCTGGAGAACCGCTTAAAGCGCGCATGCGCCTGCAGGCAGTCTGGACGGATGACGGAACGCCCGATGGTACGGTGGAAGAGGACATTCGCTGGATTGGTACGCTCGGTGATGATTACGATTGGGATGAGTGCCAAAGGGTCGCCGCCGTTGATCGTGGCACCATCCAACTTGTTTATGTGCCGGCGACCCGTAATCCGGCGGATCGTGTCACTGATTTGCTTAAGGGGCGTTTGTGGCGGGCTGCGAAATGGTCGGATCGCCTGTCCAAGACGACCGAGCGCGGAGCCAAGCTCATCCAGAAGCGTTTTGAGCGCGAAGCACCCGCAGAATTCATCGTCGAGCGGCTTACGAAGCGCTGGCGGCAGGTCCACGAAGCCGACACAGATACGACGCCAGTGCTCAGACTTGTGGAAAGTCGGCTCGAGGAACTGGTCAGGCGCGTCGAATTTGCATTCCATCCCGATGAGGCCGGTCGCGAGCGGGCGCTTGTCGACCTAAGCGACGGTCAACGCTCTCTGTTTCATATAGCTCTAACTGCGGCGACGCTTGAAACCGAAAAAGATGCTCTGCGACTGGCCGCTGCCGATAGCCCGTTCGATCAGGAAAAGCTGCGGCGTGCTCATCTTACGATTCTGGCCATCGAAGAACCGGAAAACAGCCTGTCGCCGTTCTTCCTCTCTCGCATTATGAACCAAGCGCGCGACATCGGAGCGCTCAGCTCGGCGCAAGTACTGATCTCTAGCCACAGCGCTAGCATTTTGAGCCGTATCAAGCCGGACGAGGTGCGCTACTTCCGGCTCGATACGACCAGCAGGGCCTCATCGGTGAAATCTTTGACGCTACCTGACGATGCGACCGAGGCGGGTAAGTATGTCCGGCTCGCCGTGCGGGCGTATCCGGAGCTCTACTTCGCGCGGTTCGTCATCCTCGGCGAGGGGGACTCCGAACGAATTGTGTTGCCTCTGCTCGCGGAGGCGATGGGCGTCCCTCTTGATCCTTCTTTCGTGCCTGTTGTGCCGCTCGGCGGTCGCCATGTCGATCACTTTTGGCGGCTTCTTGACGCGCTGAAGATACCGCATGCAACGCTGATTGATCTCGACCTGGGGCGCTCACATGGCGGTGCGAACACGATAAGGGCGACCGTCGGATCGCTCGCCGAAATTGGAAACGATCTCAGCAACAACTTGAATGTGATGATGGAAGTGGTCGAGCTCGCCAACCTTCCTGCCCTGTCCGACGAAGAGATGACTGATGGATTTGCTGAAAACAACTGGATGCAGGCGCTGAAAGACGAAGGTGTTTTTTTCTCCGATCCACTCGATCTGGACTTCGCGATGCTCGCGGCATTTCCAGACGCCTATAAGGAGCTCGATCCGGGCGCGCACGGTCCTGACGACAGTGAAGAGGCCTTGGAGCGCAAGAAAGCCGCCACTCTCAAAAAGGACGGGAACGCTGGTCTCTACGATCCTGAGTGGGATGATTGCTTTATCTGGTATCCATACCTGTTCTTGAGCCGAAGCAAGCCTGAAACGCATCTGGCCGCGATTAATCGCATTCCGAAGGCAGATCTTGCCGCAAACGCTCCGCCTGAACTGTGCGCGCTGGTTCAATATGTCAAAATGAAGCTCGGTCTCGAGAACGGCGCAGATTGATGTTGGTGCTTCCCGATGATTGGAGGCCTCAGGGCGTCGACGAACTCGAGCCGGGCGCGTGGCAAGCGCTGCGCGAAACGGACCGAAGCGTATGCGTTACCGCCGGCGCAGGCGCGGGCAAGACAGAATTCCTAGCGCAAAAAGCAGCATACCTCCTGCAAACTGGCATCTGTCTGCCGCCCAAATGCATCCTGGCCATCAGCTTTAAAAGGGATGCTGCACAGACGCTCAAGGCGCGCGTAGGCAAGCGTTGTCCGCCCGATCAGGCGCGCCGTTTTCACTCGCTTACCTTCGATGCGTTCACCAAAAATATGTTAGACCGCTTTCGGGCCGCGATCCCTCAACCCTTTGGGCCGCCCCGCAACTATGAAATTGGGTTTCCGCGGCGCGATGATTTGGAGGACTTCCTCACCCGGAGCGGTCGGCGTGACATCGGCTGGCAAAAATTCGAAAAGGCGATCGCACGCGCGCCGCTTCCGTTCGATGCGGAGGGAATACCACCGGCTTGGCGCGAGCTACTTCATACTTATTGGCAGGAGCAATTGGAGCGTCCAACCGGTACGTTGCTCTCGTTTGCCATGATTAACAGACTTGTCGATTATTTGCTGCGCGAGAACCCCGCGATACGGCGTGCCCTGCAGCTCACCTATCCCTTCGTTTTCCTCGATGAATTCCAAGATACGACATATGCACAATATGATCTGGTGAAGAGTGCTTTTCATGGCAGTGATGCCGTTTTCACAGCCGTCGGCGACGACAAGCAACGCATTATGGGCTGGGCCGGGGCGATGGACAACGCCTTTCAGGAATTTGCTTCTGACTTCAATGCAGTGAACGGAGCGCTACGCTTTAACTGGCGGTCTCATGCGGATCTGGTCGCCATTCAACAGGTGATTGCGGAGCGCATCGATCCAAACGTAGAAGACGTTGAAGCCAGGGGGCAGCGCGCCGTCGACGGTCAGGTCGCTGCGCTTTGGCGTTTCGATACACGCGAGCAGGAAGCACAGCAAATCGCGGCTTGGATCGATAGAGAAATTGAGCACGGCATTCTGGAGCCGCATGATTGCGCCATTCTCGTGCGTATGCGCGCCGACGATGTTGAAGCCGAACTGACGGACGTATTTGCAGCGCAAGGCCTGAAGATCAGAAACTTGGCGCGTAGTGTTGGTGGAATTGCGATTCAGGAACTACTTGCCGAAGAACTGACAGGTATCTTTATACCGCTCTTGAGGCTCGGTACTGGTGAACGTAGCCCGGGTGCCTGGAACGCCACTCAAGAACAGCTGCAAGCGCTATTCGCCATCGATACTGGCGATGAACGAGCCCAGGAGCGGCTGCAGCGAAGTATTGAAGAATTCTCCTCCACTTTGCGTGCGGCTATGCGCGATAACGAACAGAATGGCGAGAGCGCGGCAAATGTGTTTCAGATCGCCCTTGAATTTGTCGGTGCCGATCGGCTGCGCCAGGCTTTTCCCGCCTATAGACGGGACGCGGACTTCGAACGGGTACGGACAGGGTTCATCACGCTGTTTTGCGAATGCGCCGAAGCTGTGGACGCTTGGTCAGACGCTCTCGATCGCTTCGAAGGCATAGGCCAGGTGCCACTTATGACGATCCACAAAAGCAAGGGTCTTGAGTTTCACACAATGATCTTCTTTGGTCTCGATGCACAGACTTGGTGGAGCCTTTCACCCGGACGGGATGAAGAGCTGAATTCCTTCTTTGTCGCCTTCACGCGTGCCATGCAAAGGGCCTTCTTCGCTTATTGCAGTGAGCGCGGACAAGCGATCGGATGGCTTGAAAACATGTTGCTGCCGGCCGGTCTGGAGCGGGTCGACGGGCTCCTGCACCTTGCGGTTGGAGATGAATAGCAAGTTTAGTTTCAATCCACGGCTTAGTGGCCCGTTGGTGCACACGGGGGTATGATCCCGGCTCAGAAGAAGGTGATCTCCCGCAGACCTTGAAATGCACCTTCTCTAAACGCGCCCGTTTTATGCAGCCGAGGGAAATCTGGAAGCCTGTCTAGCTCGACTAACGGAAGCAAAATGTCAGCGCTGAACCATGGCATTTTCGCGGACCTGCTTTCATCATACATCTTCGAAAGTGCCCTTCCGACCGCATAGGCTCCGGCCAAGTCAATTTTGGAAACGCGTGTTCTATTTCTGGGCAGCAGGCTCCCAGTTGTCGATTTACCGCCGACATTGAAATAGATCAGGTCATGGCCCCACCCGAGGCGTATGATATGTGTCCGGTCGGACCGTTGGATTGAAACTCCCGGATATAGGTCTCTGACCCAAACCTTATGTTCATCGCACCAGTCGAGGGCTTCCTTCAGCATCGCTACGCCGCCGAGGTCTTTCTTCCAGATCGGACATAGGTGCTGAAACCCGGCGAATTTGACCCGCTTCTGACTTCTGATGTCATTGGCAATGAAAGCGCCTTCGCGCGTGACCTTCGGAGACCACATTTGTTCCTCGAGCGTGGCTGCGTCCTCCAAACCTATGTGTAAGTCATGAATCGCAACTTTGGTATCCGCGGAAATGGTTCTGTGTCGTGCTTCAAGCAGTGTGATGGGCGGTAGCGGTTTCCTCGGGTATTGGTCGAGGATCGAAGGCCCGTTGGGTCGAACGATATCGTCAGAAACATCAACTGGTCTGTCCGTTTTCACGTCGTGGTCGACCAGCCAGCGGTACGGTGTCCCGAGGTCCATAGGATCATCATTCATGAGCGAAAGATGTGGCAGACCTTTTTTGAGGAACGCCATGATCTCGCGCGTATCCTGACGTTCCGCCCCCATGAGGCGTCCGTGAAAGGATTGGCGGTCTGACTTGCTTTGACGGGCTTTCAGTGTGTTTTCGATGCGCTCTCGTTCGATATCGCTTAGCTGGCGCCGCATGTACGCAATCGAAACATCTACGTCCCCATAGTCGTCAAGCTCCTCGAGCGCGCTGCCGAACAGCTTCAATGTGATACGTTGCAGGCGGTTCGGATCGCTGTTGATGACCTTGGCCCGAGCAAGCAGTTCAGAAATGATGGTCTGAACCTTATCGCGCCCGATACGCTTTCGCTTGGATTCCGTTGCGAGGCGAGTTCCGTTCGGCGTTAGCTGCCAGTAAAACAAACCGTCAAGGATGTCGGCAGGCTCCAAGTACCCAGCCTCGGCCATCTGGCGCAAGACTCGGTTGGCGTGATGTGCATCGCAATCCAGAACACGAATTGCCTCTTCAAGTCCGACAGATCTTCCATTCACTGCTGAACGCAGGATTGTTTGCACCAGCTCCAATGGTACCGTTCTTACTGGTGAATGTTTAAGGGACCTCCGTTCATCCATGGCTCGGTAGCCTTGCAAAACAAAACTTCTTCATCTCCGCCCCAGCCTTCCCAACCGAGCCAGTTGCGCCAGCATCTGGGACCCGGCACCCGGTGACCCTGTGCCGCTTCCCTGACCCGTCTGCCCCATCCCCTGCCGCAGTGGCATCTGCTGTACCCCGAAGAACTGCCGAGCCCTAAGGGCTGCATACTCCGCGCCACTCGCCCCACCGATAAGGTAGCGGTTGTAGGCCTGCTGGCTGCCCATGGCGGCGCGCGCGAAGCTGTAGCCGCCGCCGAGGCCACCGGAGAGGGCGGGCATCATGATGTTTCCCGAGATCGCACGGACGATGAAGGGTGTTGCGATGATGAAGCCCTTAGCCATCAGCACCATCATGAAGAAGGGGATGAGCGCGCCAATATTTGAGGCGCCTTCAGGGTCGCCAAGCTCGCCGATGAGTGCGGAGGAAACGCCGGTGATCGTCGCGAACACGCCGGCCACGACGATGGGGTAGAGCGCGAAGGAAACCAGCGCCGACAGCCACCGCGCGAAGTAGTCTTTGGTCACCTCGAATAGTGTCAGGAATATCATGACTGGAGCGATCCCGATCAGAAGTGCGATCATCAAACGCGAGGCCACGAGAATGAAGGCGGCTAGCCCGCCGAGGATCGAGAGTAACAGCACTCCGACAATGTCGAGCATGGCCCCTGCCATCCAATTTAACTCGGACCCGGCGGCGTTGAGATAGTCCCCTAGTTCCGCGATCAGCCGGTCGAATTCTTCGGCGAAAGTTCCAGAGGGACCGGGAGTTCCACCACCGACGGAAGCCACGAGCGCCCCCGCAATGCTATCGATTCCGGCAAGGATGGCGGAGGAGAGGGCGTTGAACTGCACCCAGTTGGTCGCGAATATTCCGATCAACCCGATCTTGACCGCGAGCCAGAAGGCTGTTCGGCCGTCCATCGCCTTGTACTGGTAGATCATGTTCAGGAAGACGAGGATCACCACGAGCGTTGTTCCCAGCACCAGAAGCGTGCCGACCGTTGCCGCGACCGACCCGAACTGGGTTTCTGCGGCGGTGTCGAGATAGCCCTGGGAGGTTTCAACGAAATAGGTGACGACGCTCATAACGGGGCTGCCTTACCAATTGCCTGCGGTTTCGCAGATGGCTTTAGCCTCAAGGCGAACGTCGTTCGCGCGCTGATTGTAGGCGTCGGATGCTTCCAGCATTTTCCAGCGTTCGTCACTCGCGTGCTGCTCATGAAACTCCGCCTCGGCAGCGTCCCAAGACGGGAACCGGATTTCACAGTCGCAGCTTTCGGTCTCGATGATGCGCTCGAGATTCTGGGCGCGGTAGATATCCTGGACCAACACGCGTTGATAGGCTTGGCGCAGGGGTATTTCTTGCATCCAGTTGGGCTCAGCGGGTCGGTCCGGACAGACGTCAAAGCTGCGATCAAGGGTCGGCACCATATTGCGCTCGGCGAAGGCAGGGACAGCCAGTAGGCTCACGGCCAGCGCGACTAGCGCAAGGGTTAGCCGCGCCGGCTTCATTCCGTGGCTCCGATGATAGTGGTTTCGCGCTTCAGGAAAACTGTGTGGCCGACATTGGCGAATTCCGAGGAGCTGATCGACACGACCTCCCAGCCTTCGGCCCCCTTCGCGTTCAGGCTGGCCTGCATGTCGGTGAGACTGGTTTTTCGGGTCATGGGAAAGGACAGGATGTCGTATTCAAATGTCTTCATCGGGAAGTTCCAATCTCAGTTGCGCCGCGGAGGTAAAATTCGGTGATGCCGCGCCGGCCATCGTGGCGACCGGCCTGGATGATCACATCGATGGAGTTTTCGATGTACTGGATCATGTCGGCATAGGTCATCGGGATCTCGGTCTTGAGTGCGGCGATGGCCAGACGCTGCACGGCAAGTTGCGGGGTTTCGGCGTGCAGTGTGGTCATGGACCCACCATGGCCAGTGTTGATCGCCTCGAGGAAGGTCATGGCCTCTTTGCCGCGCACCTCGCCCAGGATGATCCGGTCGGGGCGCATGCGCAAGGTTGCGGTGAGCAGCACATCGGCGGTCTGGAACTCCGCATCGCGATTGGCGATGAGGGTCACGGCATTGGGCTGGGTCGGCAGAAGCTCGGCGGCTTCCTCGATGGTGACGATGCGTTCCTCGGATGGCACGTGCGAGAGGATCTTGCGCGCAGCCACGGTCTTGCCGGTGGAGGTGCCGCCAGAGACGATCATGTTAAGCTTGTTGGCGACGCAAAAGGCCAGCGCATCGTCGATCACGCCCGCGGCCACCACTTCGCGCAGTTCGTGGGTTTTCTCGAGGCGGAGTTCTTCAAGCTTGCGTTCCTTGCCAAAGAGGAAATCAAGCGCAAGCCCGTCAAGCGGCAGGCTTGAAAAGAACCGCAGGCTGATCGACATGGCCGAGAGCACGGCGGGCGGGGTAATGACCTGTGCTCGGATCGGGCGACCCTTGTAGGTGATCGAGACCGAGATGATGGGGCGGTCCTTGCTCATCGTGGTGTTGGCGGAGGAGGCGATCTGGTTGCCGAGGTCTTTCACTTCGGTTGCAGTCAACGCCTGGTCCAGCTTTCGCATGAAATGATCGCCCTGGAATTCGCCCCAGCAGGAGCCGTCGGGGTTGATGCAGATCTCGATGACATCGTCGCGGGCGGCGGCTTCGATCCGGTCGAGGGAGGTTTCGAGATAGCTCAGCGACATGGGCTCAGAATATCTCCAGATCGCGGTCGACCATCACCGTGACGCGCGCGCCCTGGTCGACATAGATGACGGGGCCGATGGAGAGATAGTCGCCAATCACGCTGTCCGTGGCATCCGCTAGATCATCGCCCACGTCTTCGAGCACGTCCGCGGCTGTTTCGTCCTGGACATTTGCGGCGGCGGCGCTTGGTGCGGCGGAGATCAGTGAAATCAGCGCTGCCGAGCCAAAGCGCTCATCAAAGCGCGTATCGACAAAGCCAGTCACACCTGAACGCCCCAACTCATCACCCCCGAAGGAGCTGATCTGGACGGTCTGATTATCGGGCAGGATGATCCGGTCCCATGCGATGGTGACGCGGCGCTGCGCGATATCAACGCCCGAACGATACCGCCCGATGAGGCGGGATCCACGCGGGATCAAGAGCCGAGAACCGTCGAAACTGAACACATCTTCAGAGACCACGGCACGGGTCTGGCCGGGCAGGGAGCTGTCGAGGGCGGTTTCCATTACGGCCTGGATCATCGTGCCCTGAATGATGGTGTTGGACGGGTTGGCAATGACCTCTGCCTGTGTGACGGACGTGGGCAACGCACCGTTCAGCACGAAATCCGTCACCTCGCCAAAAGTGCGTTCGGTCAGAGCCGTTTCATTCGCTCCGGACGTGCCGCCAAAGGCGATGGTGGGTGAGGTGATGCGCCGCTCCTGGAAGGCGCGCTCTTCGGCCGCGCGGCGTTCGAGCTCAGCCAGACGTCTGGCCTCTTCTTCGCGGCGCAGTCGTTCTTGCTCGCGTTCGCGCAGCTCATCTTCCGTGGGGCCCACTGGCGCGGGTTGCGGTCGGCTGGCCTCGAGTTGGGCCAGTTCCAGATCCATGCGGAGTTGCTCAAGGCTGCGATCCCGCGCCGTCAGTTCGTCCTGAAATCGTTGCTGTGCGGCTTCCGAGGCGGCTTGCAGCGCCGCGATCTGAGCGGTCAGCGCATCGATCGCCTCTGCGGCGGCGGTGTCTTCCTCGACGACCGGTTCGGGGGCGTTGCGCAATTCCTCGATCTGGGCCTGCAGGGCGGTGATCTGCGCCAGAAGCTCCGCGTTGGGCTCGACGGGGTCTGGTCCGACGAACACAACCTCGGGCTCGGGCGGGGGCAAGGTCTCGATAGCGCCAAAGCCATCCCCTTCGTTTTGGAAGACGTCCGGAGTGGCCGTCGGCAAGGCTTCCTCTTCTTCGGGCTGTGAGAGGAGATAAAGCAGGGCACCACCCGCGCCGATGACGAGGACCACGATCAGCGCGAGAAGGGGCGACCGGCGCTGCGCCGCCGTGGGCGCGCGGGCACTGCCTTTCTCAAGGGCGGCGAGGCGTTTTTCCAGCTCGGTGTTCTCGGTATCGCTCATGAGGCGGCCTCCGCGGGCGGGATCGCCTCGATGCAGACCACCTCTTCGCCAAGTCGCAGGACCCATTGGCGGTTCACGCCGCTGACGCGGATCACGCCGTCTTCAGGGGTTTGCGTGTTGACCGTGCGCTCGCGGCCGCCCGCGTAGCGGAAGATCGCGGGCACAGGCGCGTTTCTTGGAAACGCGAAATACGTGAACGTCCCGTCATCCCAGATGCGCGTTGGCGTGAACTCGGTCCGCGCGCTGGCGCCGTAATTGTAGTTCGGCGCTTGGGCGGCGATGGCCCGGGTCGGGCGCGCATCGTCCTCCGGATAGCGGAACTGCACCACGTAGAAGGTTGGGCTGCGGGTCTCCTGGACGTTGAAATAATAGCTGCGGCGGTTGGTATAGACGGTCACATTGGTATGCACCCCGCGCGCCACAGGCTTGATCGCGAAGGCCTGACCGCCCGGGACGCCGTCGATCTCGAACCCTTCCGTGTCGCCCGCGATGATCGAGCGGATGCTTTCGCCCTCGCCGAACTCGATGCTGGTGACATGGGTGAGCGACACGTTGAGACGGTAGACCTGACCCTCCTGGTAGGTGGCCAAGCGCACCCGGCTGTCGTTGGGACCGCCACGCGGGATGGCTTCGGCAGAGGCGAGGCCGGGCAACAGGGCAATGACAAAAATAAGCGATCTTATAAACAACAACGTCAGTTCTCCAATCTGTCGGAGCGGATGGAATATTCGAGGACGGTGAAGCCGAATGGATTGGTCCAGACCTCGTCGATGGAGCGGCGGGTCTCTGGGCGGAACTCGAAGAGAAGCGTCGCAGTGAAGAGGCCGGTCTGGGTGCCGTTAATGGACGTCAGGCGCTTGCGCAGGCGGACCGTCGCGCGGTTGGTTCCGATCCGGTTGATGCTGAGGATCTCCACGTCGAGCCGAGCATTGGGGCCATAGACCGTCGGCGGGTAATTCTCGTTGGCGCTGTTCCAGATCTGGCGCAGCCCGCTCTCGGCAGCTCCGTCCGAGCGGCGCAGGACGCTGCGGATGCGCAGATCGTTGTCGAGCTGGTTATAGACCTCCCGGTCGGTCACATAGCGGAACACCTCCGCCTCGATGATCGCCTGGTTGGCGGTCACCGAGGAAGCGCCCACCGAGGCTTCGGGGAGTGCAAAGCCGGTGGCGGGATCATAGGGGACAACGACGGGGGGCGGATCGACATCTAGGATCGAGACAGCTGCCGCGCTCAGACAGCCGATGATGCCGAAGACAAGGCCTATCAGGCCAAGACGCTGCCAAAGCCGTTCACGGCGCAGGGCACCGTAGACCAGTTCTTCCTCGATGATCTCTTGTTCACTCGCCACGCGTCACACCCCGCACTCACTCGGCCCGCAGCTCGGGCAGAGTGAAATCCATGAAGCGCTGCTCCTCGGCGATGGTGGCGGCATCGATCACGCCGCCGGTGCCATCGCCCACGGTTTGAATCGCTTCCAGCTGCCACATCGCCACGAGGGCGATGGCCAATTCAGCTGTCACGCGCGTGTTGAGATCGACGCTTTGCTTGAGCTCTTCCATGTCGTCGATGAGCCCGACAAGGCGGTCGACCCGCTCGAGCGACTGGCCGGCATCTTCATAGCTGTTCTGGGCGGCGGCTGAGACGAGCGCGCCGGTTGTTGCCTGCGTCGCCACGCGGTTGGCCCCGGGATTGCCGCTGGTGGCCATTTCCGAGAGCGTGTCTTCATCGAAGCCGAGATCGGCCAGCACCCGGTCCATCTGGGTTTCGATTTCGCCTGCGCCAGAGCCGGACAGGCCGGAGAAATCCCCAGTCTTGATCGCCTCAATCGTGGCGAGGATGTCCCCGAACTCCTGGTCGAGCAGGCCATTGAGTTCGTCTTCCATCTCGGTGCGAATGATTTCTGGAAGCTCGGCGAGGCGGGTGAGGGCCTCGTAGGTTCTTTGCAGCTCCGCGAGTTGATCCGTGAGTGTGGCAAGCTGTTCGCGGAGCTGCGTCAGCTGCTCGTTTTGCAGGATCTCGTCTTCGATCATCTGCCGGAGCTGCTGGATGTTTTGCGCGATGTTCTGGGTATCGACGACGGGCACGCCTTGTGCTGAGACAGGGGGTAGGGCGCTGAACTGCAAGCCAATGCCAAGTGTCGTGGCCAAAGCTGTCCTCAAGAGCAGATGTCCCATCATTCAATCTCCCTGATCGTAAAATCCATGAACGCGCCTTCGGCCATGCGGGCGCTGGCCTGGGCCAGCTCTTCGGCGGAGAGTACGCGGGTGCGTGCCGCCTGAAGCCGGATGCGGGCGGCCACGAGACGCACGAGTTCGGCGCGGGCATAAGTGTTGAGCGCAACGCTCTCCTGCACATCCTCGGTCTCGGAAATCCGTTCGACGATATCCGCAATACGCAGGGCGGCTTGCCTGATCGCGGCGGGTGAGTTGTTGCCATAGAAGGCCGCGCCGTGCCCAGTGAGCGAGAGGTTGGCATTGGCCAGAAGCGCGGGGTCGATCGTGCCAAGCGCTTCGATCCCGCCGATACGGGTCAAATAGAGGTTATAGCGTTCGGGGATCACCTGGACGTAGTGCTGGGTCTCGCGAAAGGGCGGAACGCCGCCATACTCGAAAACCCGGCCGGGTCCGGCGTTATAGGCCGCGAGGGCGTTGATGATGTTGCCATCGAATGTGTTGAGCTGGGTCGCGAGGTAGCGCGCGCCGCCATGCACCTGCAGATAGGGGCTGTCATAGTATTCCGGGTTGATGCCGAGATCGCTGGCGGTGCCCGGCATGATCTGGGTGAGGCCATAGGCGCCGACGGGAGACCGTGCACCGATCGCAAACCGGCTTTCCTGCCAGATCAGCGCTTGCAGCAGCGCGCGCCATTGGACGGGGGAGAGCCCTGCGCGGCCAACACCCGCAAAGCCGCTGGTTTCCTGGGCGACGCGGATGATGAGCTGCTCGATGTTCTCGGCGGCGTCGCCGAACATCTGCGCACCGCCGGGATTGGGGTCGATCTCGCCCGTGCCATAGACGGCTTCCACGGCGCGGTCGGGATCGCCGCTGCCGCTTTCCAGCCCCGAGACCATAGCCGGCAAGCCCTGACCGCCGAAGCTGGTCTGGGCATCGAGGATGCGTTGCAGGGTTTCCAGCTGCTCCCGTTCGATCTCGGCGATGAGTTCGCGCACGGAAAGCTTGTCGGCCTGGATCGCGAGGTCTGCCTCGCGATCGCCAGTCTCGACGATATCACGCGCGGTCAGCCCACTGTCATTGGTCGGCACGCCCTGAGACAAGGCGAGACCTGGCAGCAGGCAAAGCGCTAGGATATGAGGCAGGCTAGACTTCAATGTCCCCCTCCGGGGTGCCAAGGGGCGTGAAGTCACAATCAGGCGCGACGGGTGCTGTGGACGCAAGGAACGTGAAGCAATTGGCCTGCGGCTCCCGATACTGGGTGCAGGAGGCCAGCGCGCCGAGCGCAGCCAAAGCGATAAGAATACGGATCATGAAAGCCTCCAAAAATCTGGGCGGTCGCGGTAATCGGCGCCGACGAGCGCCTCGCCTTTCTCCATGCCGCCGAGGATGGTGAGATTGGGCCCGAGAGCACTGAGATCGGCATCGACCACGATCGAGCCCTGATCGTCGCGGATCAGTGCGAGGCGGCTGTTGCTGCCCGTGTTGAGAAGGACGTCGAGCTCCTTCTCCGTGAGGTTCAGCATGGCGTAGTCCGCAGGCTGCGCGCGGATATTGGGCAGCAGGATCTGCGTCGGAACGGCTTCGACGATGGTCTTGCCGGTCCGGGTGCGCTCAAGCTGGCTGGCATATTGCGTCATCATCACCGCGACGGTGTTCTGCTTGCGCGCAGTCACGAGCCAGTTCGACAGCCGTTCGGCGAAATATGCGTTGTCGAGCGCCTTCCAGGCCTCGTCGATCACGATGATGGTGGGGCGGCGGTCCTCGATCTCGCGCTCGACCCGGCGGAAAAGATAGGAGAGAACAGCCATCCGCTCCTTGTCGGCCTCGCTGTCGAGAATGCCGGTCAGATCGAAGCCCACCACATCGCCTTTGAGCGAGAACGTGTCCTCGAGGTTCTGCCCGAAGATCCAGCCGTAGCGGCCGTCTTCGGTCCACTCGAGCAGGCGCTGGTGCAGATCGCCGCCATCATCTGTGGACACAAAAAGCGATGCGAAATCCCGCCAGTTCCGCAGGGCCGGATTGGAGGCCTGGGCATTCTGGCGCACGACTTCCTGGATGCGGTTGGTCTGCGCCGGGGTCAGGGGTTTGTCGGCGCGGTAGAGCAGCGTTGTGAGCCAGTCCGAGAGCCAGGCGGTGCCACGACTATCGGTTTCAGTCCAAAGGGGATTGAGACCCGTGGGCTGACCGGCGTTCAGGGATGCGTAGCGCCCGCCATTTGCGCGCACCGCCATCTCTATGCCGAGGCGGTAGTCGAAAACGAAGATCCGCGCGCCTGCGCGGCGGGCCTGGGTCATCAGGAAGGCCGAGAGTACCGACTTGCCCGACCCCGGCCGCCCCATGATCAGGGTATGCCCGCTGGTCGGTTCTTTGTCCGGGCTGCCTTGCTCGTGATAGGAAAACCGGTAGGCGCTCTGCTCCGGCGTGGGCAAATAAGTGACGACCCGGCTCCATGGGGTTTTCGCGGCGGGTTTGCCGAGCTGTGTCCGGTGAAAGGCCGCAAAATCCGCGAAGTTGCGATTGGTGACGGCGCTCGCGCGGACACGCTTGGGTTGGTTGCCGGGATGTTGGCTGAGGTAATGTGCTTTTGATGCGACCCGCTCGCCGATCATTTTCACGCCCTCGGTCGCGGCGGCGTTCACGATCTCCGCGCTGAGGGTTTGCAGCTCTTCGAGCGTTTCGCAGAAGAGCGTCACGACCATATGGTGTTCGCCGAAGCTTTGGCGCTTGGCCTCGAGATCATCGGCGGCGATGTCGAGGGCTTCCATGAGCGAGAGGGCCGCGTCCTGGCTGGCCTGCATCTGGCGCTTTTGCCGCTTGATACGGCCCGCCATGAGGTTCGAATTGATCGGCGTGAAGGAGTGCGTCACGATCATGTCGACCGGCAGGTTCAGCATGTCGAACATGGTGCAGGAGGTGCCTTCCGAGTATTCCCCGATGGTGAAACTCTTGCCGTAGCGATGCCCCACGACGCCTTCCGAGAGCTCGAAATGATCGCCATGAAACGTCACGCGGGTATTGGCGACGTTGACGGACAAAAAGCCGTAGGTGTTTGCCGGGTAGAGCGGCAGCTCGGTGCCCGTGTTGAGCGCGCCCAAAAAGCCCACCAACTCTCCCGATCCGGCTGACAGCAGGCGCGGCTTGAGCTCGGTAAGCCCCGAGAGGAAGACGTTCACGGCCTCACCGAGGCGCTGCAGGCGTTTGCGGGTCTCCTCCTTCAGTCGGTCCGGCGCGCTGCGGCTCAGGAACGGCAGGAGGCTTTTCGGAGGCGGGCGGTGAATGACGGTGAGCGTCAGCGTCTTGTCGCGCAGCCCGCTGGTCTCGAGTTTCGCGCGCCAGCGCCGGTCGACTTCTCCCGCGAAGCTGTCCTCACGGATCGGGTCGAGATCAGGTTTGATGGCCTTGGAGACCTTGTGGAGGTAATAGCTGAATTCCGGCCCAAGTTGCGCGACGATGCGGGCAAAGAGCGCCGTCACCTTGTCGAGATAGGTATCGTCGGTCGTGTAGCTGTTGATCCCCTCGAGCCGGATACACCGGAAGAGCTCGTTCACCCGGGTCCGCACGGTTTGGTCGTCGACGAGGCTCACATAGGGCAGCATATGCGCGAGCCGGGTTTCTCGGGAATACCAGTCCGGCGTCAGGGTGCGGGGATCGAGCGTTTCGTCCAGGGCTTCATTATGGCGCATAGCTGTCCCCGCCATGGATGCTTCTGTTCCGCGTGGGCGGCGTCTCCTGCAGTGCCGTCATCATCACGTCGATGAAACGCGGGTCCCAATCCGCGGCCTTCCAGAGCACCGGATAGAGCAGGGCGGCGAAACCCAGCACCGCGATGTGCTGGACCCAGACGAACAAGAGCACCGAACCGAAGAGCCAGACCATCGCGTACATGATGGGCAGGCCCAGAAGCTTCGGCGGGCGCACGAGGCCGAGAAAGAGAGGCGCGCGCTCAGCCACCGGCAAAGACCGCGGCAACGATGGTGGGGGCGGCGGCAACACCAGCGATGCCCACGAGGACCCAGAGCGCCTGGCGCAGATCGATGATGTTGAAGAACCAGCTGAGAAAGACCCCGAGAACGGCAAGCGTCGCGATGACAACGCCAAGTGGGCCGGTCAGCGCATCGACGATGCCCTGTAACAGGCTCTGGATCGGGGAGAGATCAATGCTCTGGGCGAGGGCGGGTTCGGCAATCAGCAGGAATAGCGCCAGCGTGGCGACAAAGAGGTTTGAAATCTGTTTCATGAATTTGATCCTTCCAATCGGGCCACGACGGCCATGACGCGGGCCACGTGGTTCTGGGTTTCTCGGTAGGGGGGAACGCCGCCATACTGGCGGACCGCATCGGGTCCGGCGTTGTAGGCAGCCAGCGCAAGATGCGGATCGCCGAAACTCTCCAGCATCATGGCAAGGTAGCGGGCGGAGCCGTCGAGGTTCTGCAGCGGATCACGCGGGTCGACGCCCAGATCACGCGCCGTCGCTGGCATCAATTGACCAAGGCCAATGGCACCTGCACTCGAGATCGCATCCTGCCGGTAGGCGCTCTCAACCTCGATATTGGCGCGATAGAGCGTCAGCCAATCCGTCACGGAAAGCCCCGCGCGACGCAGGCCGGGATGGCCGGCATAGCGCAAGGCCGTGGTCTGAATCCCGGAGAGGACATCGGCGCGGGGCAGGGGAGCGGGCCGCGAGAAGGCTGCAAAACGCAATGCGTCAGGTTCAGTATCGGGTTCATCTTCACCGAGGATCGCTAGCTCATCAGCAGCAGACCCCTGACCTATGCCGTCATTGTAGTTGCGGGCAAAACTGTCCTGAGACCGGGATGGGGTCAGAGAGCCGTCGCTCTCCATGACCAGCACCATCTGTGCCGAGGTTGGCGCGGCCAGAAGGCTGAAGAGAAGAAGGCTAGTCGCTGGCGCGCTTGTCGGTGGCCGCCAGCTTATGCGAAGTCCGTTGGCCTTCTTCGAGTGGCACATCGGCATGGGAGAACCCGATGCCAATGAGGAAGGAGACCACGCCAGTGATCGTCTTGAACTCGCGGATCTTGATGTCGTTGTAGGTTGTTCGTGTGCGGGCGGTGACCAAGAGCTTCTCAATACCTTCGTCAGACACGGCACGCATGATCCAGACCCCGTAGTAGCTCGGGCCCTTCTTGTGTGCCGATTCCTGGCACAGGATTTCTGCGCTATAGCCACTTTCCACGAGTTCGCGGAAACGTGCTTCCGTAACCACATTTGGTGCTTCGATGTCCCAGTTCATGGCCCGGCTCACGCTTTCTTCAAACACGCAACAACCGGGCATTCCCACTTGAAGCCCAGAGTTACGATAGTATATTATTAATCGCAAGATATATTGCGACAGATACGGCTGTATCTCGGTTACACAAACACTAGGCACGGCCAATGGAGTCTATCAAGGAAAATAGGGGTTTCAGAAACCTGTGGTTGAGCCGGTGGGTGAAGATACAGGCTGTGGCCTTGCTGATGCTCGCTCCGGTCGCAAGCGAGGCCGGGTCATGCCTCGCCCCGGTCCAGCCGTTCGTTCCAAGCGATTCGCAGGCCGCTCGGGATTATGCCGACATCATCCGACGGGACTTTGAGGTCTACATAACGGACATTCAGGACTACTTCCGCTGCCTCGAGCAGGAGCGCGCGCGCGCCTTCGAAGAAGCCCGCGAAGTCAGTCAGGACTACGGTCGGTTTCTGGAACTGGTGGGGGATTGATGGGCGATTGGGTGTGCATCAGACTTGCAGCCCATGGAAACCAGACGCCGGTAACACCCTCAAATATCTACTTTTTAGATAACAGATTTCATCCGCTAGCGACGTCACAAAAGGTATGTGACGCGTGGCAAAGACAATCAGAACAAATGGCCAGTTGGCGCTCGTCCGTGCGTTGGTTGATGCACGTCAGAATGCGGGTCTCAGCCAGCAGCAGTTGGCGGCGAAGCTCAAACGCCACCAGTCGTTTGTGGCACGTCTCGAAAGCGGCGAGCGTCGTATCGACGTCGTGGAGTTTACAGTTCTGGCGAGGGTTATCGGCTTTGATAAAGATGAAGTCCTGTCGATTGTCGAAGCCGCCACGGAGCCCGACCACAGGATATGAAGCCAATGAATTGTTGAGAACGCGGAAACCCATTTTCCCGGTCTGATGATCATTCCCTCATCGAGGACCAGGTAGCCAAAATCAACGAAGTCCGGCGCGCGGTCGTAGTGAACGCTCTGCAACCCCACGCCGCAATTCGCAGCGCCACAGTGCAGGAAGTCAGTAAACAGTGAACGATGATAGGGGTGAGGGCGTCGCGATCGCCAATCTGATCGGGACCGATGGGTGCAGTGTTGTTGGTTGGGTTTATCGTTGGAGTACAGGCTCACATGCGGTGATGTGGGACGTCCAAGGGCCCCAGCCGGTATCGGAAACCCGGCCGGATATAAGTGACGAACAGAAGCAAGAAATCGACTTCGATGCGCTCACGCGGATTCGAAAAAGTGACAGTGGATAGGATTCTCACGCAGCCGCCAGTTCATATTGATGGAAAGGGTCTGCGAGCGTACCGGTCATTTGAGCTGATGGCAGCGAAGGTCTCGAAGGAGCCCAGAGTGAGCGATGCTGCGCGCTCCACCAATGTCAGTTTTGGTGGTGATCGGCGAAATTGTGTATTTTTGGAAGCACCGCCAAAAGCTCTACAAAGTGTTCGCGGTGCGCGGTATCACGGGAACCCCGCACGCATGTATGCGATGATTTTCCAGATTTCTTCTTCAGTCAGCGCTTCCCTGAAGGCTGGCATTTCTGTTCCGAAGCGCTGACCGCCCTCAGAAATTGCCCAGAGCAGATACTCGTCTCCCGACATCGGCATCTGAACAAACCATCTAAGGAGAGCCGGAGAAGGCACGAGAGACCGACCGGCCTCACCATCCCCGAGACCCTCGGCTCCATGACAACTTGCGCAGTTCGCTGTGTATAGCGTCTGGCCTTCCGCGATAACTTCAGGCGTCGCGCGAATAGTGTTCCGAGCACCCCGATAAGCTGCGGGCACGCCCTCGTTCATGTAAGTCCAGTGTCGTTGCATGCGCTGCTGCTGGCCTGGTCCCATGTTTCCGTGCCCCCAGCCAGGCATGCGTTCAGACCACATGTGGCCCGGTCCCATCGGCCCGTGGCCCCACCAATCGCCTCGTTGCTGCTGTGCGACGGCCACAGTGGCAATGATGACAAACACCGCGCCCAAACCCATAAATCGTAGTCTATGCTGTGTCATCGTCTTCTCCCTATTATTTCTGATCGTCTAATTTCACCTCAGGCTGCGTCATAACTCGTGAACACTTCGGTGCTACCGTCGCGCCGGATCAGGAATACTTCGTAGGCTTCCCGCTGATCTTCCGGCCCCATTCCGGGTGATCCATAGGGCATGCCTGGAACGGCGAGACCGACTGCATCTGGACGTTCGTCCAGAAGGCGACGGATGTCTGCAGCCGGCACATGGCCCTCGATCATGTAGCCATCGATCTCGCCCGTGTGGCACGACATCATGTCTTGAGGGATGCCATTGTCCAACTTGTGCCGAACCAGCAGAGTGCCAAAGCTGCGCTCCTCGGTTACACGAAAGCCTTCCGCTCGAAGAATATCGACCCAAACCCGGCAACAGCTGCAATTCGGGTCCTTAAGAACGTGGATCGACGGAGCTCCCTGCGCAATCGCGGCGAAGGGTGCAATGATGGTAAGACCTACAGCGGCTATAATAATTTGACGGCGCGTTACATCAATATCAGTCGTCCTTTAGCTCTGTCCTAGTCTATTTCATCGCTTAGTGGCTGCTTATCTCCCGCGATAGTTGTCGCAGGACTCAACGCCCCCTGCGACCACATCGAGAAGTGCGTCCACATCGCTCAACAGCGTTGCGATACGTGCGCTACTGATACGGTAGCGGATGAAGCGCCCATCTCGGTCGCTGTTAACTAGCCCGCACTCCAACAAGCATCGCAAGTGGTTGGATACGTTTGGTTGTGATAGTCCCGTACGCTCGACGAGTTCGTGAACAACCAGCGGCTCCCCGCACAGCGCGCCGAGAATAGACAAGCGGCTTGGGTCGGCAAAGCCGCGAAATAGTTTTGCTCGTTGTTCAATGGTACCGACCTTGCGGTCCACAACGATCTGCGTCATATCATTGCTCACTGATATATTATCCTTTGATCCACTTTAGCAGGAGAACTGCGATCATGGCCAACGCAGAAAGCGCGATAGCAGATATCCCATCCTTTCGTTACCGCGTTTCCGGCATGGATTGCGCCAAGGATGCCGCCCAGATCGAGCGGGCGGCGCAATCTGCGGGTATCGCGCCTGACGCCGTGAAAGTGTCTACTGCAACGCACATAATGACTTTGACAGCTCCCGAAGCGCGCTTGCCGGAAATTGAAAAAGCCGTCGAGACAACAGGGTATGGGTTTGACCGCATCGAGAGCGACGAAGATATTCAGCAAGGTGCGGCCCATCAGGACCCTGGCTATCGCCGCGCGCTCTGGATCGTTGTGATCCTGAATGTTGGTTATGGCGTTCTTGAAATGATCGGCGGGTTCATTGCCGGATCACAGGCCGTGAAGGCCGACGCGTTGGATTTCATCGGCGACGGCGCAATCACCTTCCTCGGCCTGTTGGCCATCGGCTGGAGCCTCGCTTGGCGAGCGCGGTCGGCCCTGATCCAGGGCATCTTCCTCGGCCTGCTTGGTCTTGGAGTCTTTGGCACGACCATCATAAGGGCATTCGAGCCGACAACCCCAGACGCCACTTTGATGGGGATTCTGGGCCTGATTGCTCTTGTGATAAATGTCATCTCCGTGCTGCCGTTGCTGCGGTACCGCAAGGGCGACGCGAACATGCGCGCTGTCTGGCTGTTCTCGCGCAACGACGCCATCGGCAACGCCGCAGTCGTTATCGCCGCCGGGCTGGTGGTTTGGCTAGGCAGCGCATGGCCCGATCTCATCGTAGCCTTCGGGATCGCCGGACTGTTCCTGCACTCGTCATGGGCGATCATCCGCGACGCGCGGGCCGATCTGAAGGCGGTGGCATGAACAGCCGCGTTCTCGGTGGGCTTTGCGCCATCGCCGCGTTTGGTGTTGATCAGGGCACCAAGGCTCTTGCCCTGAACTCCCCGGCGCTTGAGAACGGGGTCGAGGTTCTGCCCTTTCTCAACCTCGTGCGGGTTTTGAACGATGGGGTCAGCTTCGGTATGCTCGGCGGGGTCGTACCCTGGTGGGGTCTGGTCGCACTTGCTGCCGTGGTCGTGGCATGGCTGCTGATCTGGCTGTGGAAGGCTCCGGACAGGCTGACAGGTGCGGCGCTCGGTCTGATCATCGGAGGCGCGCTTGGCAATATCCTTGACCGTCTGCGCTATCAGGCCGTCCCTGACTTTCTCGACTTCCATTACGGGTCATACCACTGGCCGTCCTTCAACTTGGCTGACGTGGCGATCTTTTGTGGGGCAGCATTGCTGTTCTGGGACAGCTTTCGCACCTCGAAAGTCAGGCCGGAAAATCGGGAACAAGACAATCGCAAGGGAGATGTCACGGGGGGATAACAGCTAACAGGCAAAGAACTTTGGGAGGGAATTCGGCTTGAGATTTTTGGATTGGATTGACCGTGGCATTCGCGGCATCGGCGTCGTGACTGCGTGGCTGACAGTTGTTTCGATTGCTGCTTATGGCGCGCTTCAGATGCTGGATCGCAAGCTACAACTTGGCGTGTCGAGCTATTTGCCGGACCTGTCCACGTCACTGCTGTTCATCCTAATTTTCTTGACCTTTGGGTATACCTATCTGCGCGACGGTCACGTGCGCGTTGATGTTCTTCGCAGACATTGGTCCGCCCGCCGCATTGCTTGGATCGAACTGATTGGCGGCCTTTTTGTCCTTCTGCCGCTCGCCGCCATCCTGACCTATTACGGATGGGACGGTTTGATGCGCACCACGAAATACGCGGAAACCCAGTTGTGGGCACAACGCATTGCCGGGGTCATCGGCCCCATCTTGCTGGCTCTTGCCGGGATGATCGTAGCCCTTCGCAACATCGCCTTTCTGACAGGGAGACGTGCGCAAGGTGCACCGGAACAAGCAAGCGGCCTGCACAATGGTGAATGAGGTCCTCACGGTTGCCATGCTTGTCGTGATGGCGATTGGGGTTTTCAGTGGCTTTCCGGTGGCGCTGGTGCTCGCGGGGACAGGCTTCTTGGGGTTTGTCGCTGCGGTTTGGGTGGGGATCACTGATTTTCAGCATCTGGGGCTGATCTACCTGCGGGCCCGTGGTGTACTGACCAATGAATCAGTCCAATTCACCAGCGTTCCAATGTTGATTTTTCTTGGCCTGATCCTGAATGCCAGCGGGATTGCCGAAACCATGTTTCGCTTGCTGGGGCGTCTTCTGACAGGCGTTCCCGGTCGCTACGCCATTGCGACTTTGCTGATCGGCCTCGTTCTTGCGCCCGCCGCCGGGGTGATCGGTGCTTCCGTCATAACTGTGGCGTTGGTGGCCTATGCCCCGATGATGGCGTCGGGCTACGCACCGCGAACCGCAGGAGGCGCTGTCGCAGCTTCTGGAGCATTGGGTGTCGTGTTCCCGCCAGCCGTGATGCTGTTCTTCATCTCGAACGTGTTCTATCTGCGCATCGGATTGATGTATGTGGCCCTCATCGTACCTGTGCTTCTGATGGTCATGGCCTTCGCGGTCTACTTTGCGGTCACCTTGAGAAAAACGGTCGAAATCCCGCTGGACACACCCAAGACCAATCTTGTGTCAGACCTCTTGTTTGTACTCGCGTCTGTCGCGGTCATCGCATCCATTCCGCTCAGCATCATTCTGGGCTTTGCGACACTAACAGAGGCGGCTGGAGTAGGGGTTTTTGGCGCGCTATTGGTCGCGCTGGCGCGAAAGCGCTTGTCTTTCTCATCGTTGAACTCTGTCACGGTGCAGACAAGCACGATGACGTCGATGGTCTTCTTCATCGTATTGGGCGCATCGGTATTCTCGCTCAGTTTCCACCTGGTCGGTGGACCGGACGTCATCTTCGAGTGGATATCCGCATTCGATCTCACCCGGTGGGAACTGTTGGCGATCCTCCTTGGCGTGATCATCATACTTGGGTTTGTTTTTGACTGGATCGAGGTGCTGCTGGTCTTTGTACCCGTACTGATGCCGATTATTTCAGAGCTCGACTTCGCAGATCACGTCGGCTCTGCCTACTTTGCGCAGATCTGGATCGCTGGCCTGATTGCGTTGGCCTTGCAAACGTCCTTCCTGACGCCTCCTTTCGGCTATGCCCTGTTCTTTGCCAAGATGGCCGCACCGAAGGGTATCAATCTGTCTGATATCTATCGCGGAGCGGTACCCCTTGTTGCCATTGAGATTGCATTGATCGCGGCGCTGATCTCGTTTCCTCAGCTTATCACTTGGCTGCCCGAAATGGCCCTTGGGGATGCCGATGCGCCGCAATTGATACAGCGGTGAGTGATGTAGCCTGCAGCGGGGGAAAGCATTCCCTTGTGGGTTCTCTAGGTTTAACCGTTTTTTCGGATTGAGCTGAAGCGGCCACTGGCGCAGCCGCAGCGAAATGGTGCTTAGTCCGCTCTCCGGACAAACGCACCGAAAGCAGCGAAGGGCCGGTATTTGAACAACTCAGCACGCTAAAATTCTCGCAGCATGATGGCAAAGCTGTCTTTGTCAGCGCTAGTAGTTCACCTGTTCGAAGCCGTAATTGCCCTCATAGTCACGCCAATCGACGAAGACAGATCGGTGATAGATACCCGGGCAATTCTGGCCCCAACGTTCAAGTCCCACATGGGCCTCGGGCAGGGCAGTTATGGAAGATCGCTGCCATGAGAAATCGCCTTGGGTCCCGTAGGTGCCGAGGACCACGGTCGCGCTTCGGTTACAATCCCCATCGCGCCCGGACTCGTGCTGTCGTGCATACCGTACATCGAAGACGCGGATGGACCGCACGAAATTGAACTCTGGCCCGCTGATATCGATGTCCGCGCGGTCCTGAACAAGCCGAAGGGTGAAGTCTGTGGGAACGAGATTATCTACTGGCAAGGATTGGAGCGGTCGACGGTTGTCGGTCCGGTACAAGGCTTCAATTATGCGGTCAGCGTTGTTTGATTGCCGATCGCTCTCATAGGACGCGCCCATGGGACAGCGCCAGATTTGCAGCGGCGGTTCCACTGGCCAAGGCGTAATCCGCCGGATGAACTCGGCGCGGGCTCGGGCGCAAGGGACGGAAGCGGGCCAGCCGCCAGACAGGCACAAGAGGATCGCGCAATCGATCGGGTAGGTCTGCGCGCGGGCGGGTGCCGGCAGCGAAAAGCTTGTCACGGCCAAAGCGACTGCGACCGAGGGGAGGAGCTTCTTGAGTAAATGGCGCATACTGGGGGACCTCCGTGAGAGGAGTTCAGCATACATACGATAATATACTATCGCAACGAAAAATATAAAGCCGCATAATGAAGTTTATGTTAACCAACTGGCGCCCTGAGCCGCTAAAACATTACGATTTGATAATGCCCCGGCAAGGGCAGTGCCACCGTACCAAAGTTACTCCTTTGCGAAAGGAGCGACCATGTTCAGAACTTTCGGATTGCTCTTGGGTCTCGCAACTGCTGTAGTTCTTTTGTTTATGGTTTCGAACAGATGCTGTCTTCTGCGAAGGCATCTGATTGAAAGCTACTCTACCTTTCACTTGCCCAGGCGATTGCCGCCTTCATTTCCGCCGGGTCGAACTGACGGAGTTCTGCCGTGGTCAGCACGTCGGCGAACCTGGTTCCCCACTCCAACAAAGCCCCTTCGCCCACCACAGCGACGCGGCGGAAGTCATTCCTATGGGCTGTGTCGATTTTCAGATCTTCGAGCAGAGCGGACGGCCCATCGTAGCCTTCGAACCTCGTGAGATCGAGAACCAGGCCGGGCTTACTTGTCTCTTGCAGGCGCTCATGAAGCAGGGCGTGCATCCGTTTCAGGTCGCTTTCGCTGAGCTTGCCCTCGCAGGCGAGGCCAATCGTGTCGTCATGAGCTGTCAGTGTCTCGGTGAACATGGTTTTCCTCCTCTTTTTCCGGTTTGCCGTGACCGTAAAGGTCAGCGTTTTCGTGTGCGCGGTCTTCGTGCTCAAATTCCAGACTCGAATGACCGATGCTGAAATCGTCCTTCAGCCGGTCCTTGATCGCGGCCTTGATCTTTTCGATTTGACCCCAGCCGTCCGCTGTCAGCACGACGTGGCAGTCCAGAGCCGCCTCGTGCTCCTGCATCTGCCACAGATGCACGTGATGAACGTCCGCGACACCATCCACACCCCGCATCGCCTGAACGACGGTTTCATTATCGATGTCCGGTGGACTGCCGAGCATCAGCGTCCGAATCGGACCGCCGATCTCGGTAAATGCGAGGTAGAGGATGTAGAGAGCGATGCCGATGGTGATCGCCGGGTCGACCCACCGCATGTTGTAGAGGAGGATGAGTGAGCCGCCGATGATGACCGCCACGGAGGCCAAAGCGTCCGATAGGTTGTGCAGGAAGAGCGCACGGATGTTCACGCTGCCTTTCTGCATCGAATAGGTGAGCAGCGCCGTCAACGTGTCGACGACCAGTGCCACACCGCCCAGGATCACCACCGTCCAGCCCTGTACCTCTGGTGGGTCGATCATGCGCATGCCACCCTCGTAGATCAGGTAGAAGCCGATCAGGATAAGTGTCGTGTAGTTGATGAGCGCTGCGACGATTTCTACCCGCCCATAGCCGAAGGTCATGCGCTTGTCCGCCGGGCGGCGAGCGATCTTACGCGCGAAGAAGGCGATCACCAGCGACGCCATGTCCGAGAAATTGTGGAGGGCATCCGCGATCAGCGCGAGGCTGCCGGAAAGGATCCCGCCGACGATCTGCGCGACCGTCAGGAGGCCGTTGGCCCAGATGGCGATGGAGACGCGACGATCACCGGATTGAGGATCGATGTGGGCGTGGCCGTGATCATGCGGCACGGTTCGTCTCCTCATGGCGGTGGTTCGGCCGATCGAATCCGGGGACCGGCGGCAAGATTCCGCGGCGGATGCGGCGAACCCTGGCATTCATCCAGTGACGGATGACGTGGCGATAGAGCAAGTCGCGCACAAATCCGAAGTTCTGGCGGTGATTGACCCATCCGTCGCCCAAGTCCACCTCTACCCAGGAGTGGAGGATTTCGGACGGCGCGAGGGGATAGACGAGTTCCGGAACGACGCCTCTCTGAAGCGCCTTGTGGATTGTGAACCCGTGCAGTCGGCAGCGAACTCCCACGCCACGCAGCAGGGCCATGAGGAGCGTGCCCTTGGTGTTGCACTGCCCGTGGCCATCTGCGAGGACCTCGGACGCCGGAATGTCGTCGGCGCGGTTGTAGCCGAAGGTAATCTCGTTCCTGACGAAATCGTAGATGGCCCCAATTCGGTCGTCGCTGGGAAGGTCTGCCCAGCCGCGCTCCTCGATCAGTTTTGCAATTGAGGTCGCGTCAAAATCCAGCAGCCGGGTTTTGGCCAAATGAGGGTCGGCGGGGTTCACGGGATATCTCCTCGAATCGTTCACGAGAATATGTAGTTGCTACAGTCACTGTAGCTTCAAGCCCCGATTTCAGGCCGAGTCCTTGGTTACCTGATCGTCATTGTGCACCGCCTTGTGGTGTTCACCATGCGCGTCTCTCAGGATTCCGACGCCACCCCAGGCCGCGATGCCGGCGACAATCACGCCCACGACAAGGTCCGGCCAATTCGTTCCGAGCCAGGCTACGAGCCCGCCTGCGACGACGATTCCGAGATTGGCCGCGAAGTCGTTCCAGCTGAACGTATTCGCCGCTCGGATGTTTACGTCTGGATCGCGAAGCCGTGCCAGCAGCCAGACGCAAAGTGCGTTGATGGCCGCCGCTACCAGCGCCATGACAATCATGATCGTGCCAAGAGGATCCGATCCGCCGACGTAGCGGCGCCACGCGTCATACAGGATTCCAAGGGCGAAGAGGATCAGCAGGCCGCCCGAAACGTTCGCCGCTCCGCGCTTCCACTTGGCGGAGCGGGACAGCGCGAAGAGGCTGATCGCGTAGACGAAACTGTCCGACAGATTGTCGAGGCCATTGGCGATAAGCGCGCTTGACTCGCCGAATGCGCCCGAGGCGAAGAAAGCGACTGCCAGCCCGATGTTGAGACCCAGCACGATCCAGAGTGTGCGTCTTTCCGTTGCGTTTCTCTGCTCCGCCATGCCGGGTATCCAAATTAGTGAATTGCCAATGAGTAACTAACACCGGGCTTTTTGCGTTCCGATCAAAGGTCGTCGAAATTGCTCAGGCGCCGATCTCTTCATGGTCGGTCAGGCATTCGGAATGGTCGCGCAGTACCTCGAGCACACGGCAATCAGAAGTCTGTCCGCCGCTGCACTCATGCACCATCCGCTTCAATTCCGTCCGCAGCGCCTCGAGCCGCGCCAATCGTTGCTCGACCTGTTTGAGTTGCCGACGGGCTATTGCATCCGCCTCAGCGCAGGACTTTCCCGGATGATCGCTGAGATCGAGGAGCTCACGGATCGCGTCCAACGAGAACCCCAGTTGCCGTGCGTGCCGGACGAATGACAAGCGGTCGAGTTCGGCGTCGCCATAGCGTCGTTGGCCCCCCTCGGTCCTGCCGGGCTCAGGCATAAGTCCGATCTGCTCGTAATACCGGATGGTCTGCACCTTTGTTCCGGTCTTCTTCGCCAGCGTCCCAATCGTCAGCATTTCCGCTCCCCACATTACCTACAGTGGGTGTAGCTTTATGCGGTGCGCATCACAAGCTTCACCCGAGTTTCACAGATCGGTGATTGTTGGCCGATCGATGACAATCACGCTTGAACCTACAGTAGCTAGAGGATGTAAACGCACACAAAATATAGAATCAGGTTCGGGCGGAGCGGCGTGAGGCTTTCAGGTCTTCAGAAGGTATTGTGGGTGTTGGCGGGCGCGGCGGCGTTCGTTTTCATCTGGCTGTTGCTATGGTCCGACTACCGTGCCGATCTTGCCCGCACCGAGAGTGAACCACCGTTTCTTGCTGATTTCGAACTGACCGATCATCGCGGCATGGTCCAAACGGACGAAGATTTCGCAGGGCGCTGGATGCTGGTCTTCTTTGGCTTCACCAATTGCCCCGACGTCTGTCCGACAACACTGTCCGAAGTCGCGGCCGTGATGGAGGGCCTGGGCGATGAGGCAGCAATGGTTCAGCCGATTTTCATAACGATTGATCCGGAGCGGGATACGCCGACTGCACTTGCCGAGTATGTGCCCCTGTTCGACGCAGGGATCATCGGGCTGACCGGTACACCGGAGCAGATCGCCGCGACATCCGAAACCTTTCCGATATTCTTTGAGCGGATCGAGCAGGCGACTGCGCCGGGCGGATACACGATGGGTCACACGTCGCATCTTTTCCTTTTCGACACGCAAGCAGGCTTCGCGGACTCCTGGCCCTACGGCACGCCCGCCGAAGAGATCCTCGCCGATCTGAGACAGAGGATCTGATCGTCATGACCCGACTTTCCGGAGAGACGGCCCTTGGCCTGGCCTGGATCATCGCGCTCACCGCGTCGCTTGCCGTGCTCTTCATCGGCGAGGTTCTGGGGCAGACACCTTGCGTGCTCTGCTGGTTCCAGCGTGCCTTCATGTTCCCCTTGGCCATCATCCTCGGGCTTGGGCTGTGGTGGCAGGATCGGCGCGTGGGTCGCTACGGGATCGCGCTGGCTTTGGGCGGTGCCGCCGTCGCGCTTTGGCACTTGGGCCTCTATGTCGGCGTTATCCCCGAGCGTATCCAGCCCTGCACGGCGACCGGCCCATCCTGTACCGACGACAATCAACTGGTCTTCGGCATTCCGATTCCTTTGATGGCGCTCGTCGCCTTCGCGATGATCGGTCTGCTGTCGGCTCTCTCACTGAAGGAAACACAAAAATGAAACGACGCGGCCTCATCCTGTCCGTTCTCGCGCTCGGGGTCGCCGGTTTCGGCGGTGCCGCCTGGTATGCCACCCGCCCCGACCCGATTGCCGCGTCCGATCCCATCGACCCTGAAATGGCCGACGCGCTGATCCGACCCTATTCCCCGATCCTCGGGCCCGAGGATGCGCCCGTAACCATCGTTGAATTCTTCGACCCGGCCTGCGAGGCATGCCGCGCTTTCTATCCGGTCGTCGAGGATATCATGGCGGAGCACGGAGACGCGGTGCGCGTTGTAATCCGCTATACGCCTTTTCACGGCGAGGCGTCGGTAGAAGCGATCCGTGTGCTCGAGGCGGCGCGCATGCAGGACGTGTTTGAACCTGTGCTCGAGGCAGTCTTGCGAGAGCAGCCCAGATGGGCGTCTCACGGGACCCCGGCACCCGGATTGATCCTTGAGATTGCAGCAAGCGGAGGTCTGGATGTCGAAGCTGCCCGGACACAGATGCTGGCCCCCGGTGTTGTGGCGGTGCTCAACCAGGACCGCGCCGATGTCGAGACAGTCGGGGTCCGCCAAACGCCCACGTTCTTCGTGAACGGCAAGCCTCTCGATCCGTTCGGTGAGGCCGAATTGCGGAGGCTGGTGGCAGTGGAAGTTGCGGCAAGCCAAAGCTGATTTGCGGAGGCAGGAGAAACGAGTGGTGAAGAAGTTGAGATATACCAATGCATTGGCCGTGCTTTTGACGGTTGCAGGGCTGTCGGCCCCCGCACTGGCCGGTTCGGAGGATGTCGTGGTCGAGAATGCGTGGTCCCGCGCCTCGATCGGCGTCAACAGGCCAGGTGCCGCCTATATGACCGTGCGCAACACGGGTGAAGACGCCGTTACGCTGACCGGACTTGCGACACCGCTGGCAATGATGCCCGAGATCCATGAGTCGAAAACCAACTCCGATGGCGTCAGTTCCATGGCGCCTGCAGGCGAGATCACGATTGAGCCCGGCCAAAGCGTGGCATTGGAGCCGGGCGGGTTGCACGCCATGCTCATGAAGCTGCAAGAGCCGATGACCGAAGGCGAGAATTTCCCGCTGACACTGACCTTCTCGGATGGCGGCAAGGTGACGGTCGAGGTCCCAATCCTCGGAATCGCCGCGCGTGGACCGGAGGGCTGATGCAACGTCGGCAGCTCCTTCTATACGGCGCAGCCGGTGCCGGCGTTCTTGGCCTGACGCTCTTCGTGGGCTGGTGGCGGGTGGACGGGCCCGGTGCGCCTGAACCAAAAGGGCAGCGGCCCCTGCCCCTATCGGCGATGGAGTTCCGGCTGACCGACCACGAGGAAAATGAGGTAGGGCCTGGCAACCTGATCGGTCGTCCCACAATGGTGTTTTTCGGGTTCACCTACTGCCCGGACGTCTGCCCGACGACCCTATCGGATATTTCCGGCTGGCTTGAGGAACTGGGCGACGAAGCATCAGAGATGAACGTGGTCTTCATCACGGTCGACCCGGAGCGGGACACGGTCGAGGCCATGGCCGAATATGTCGGCTATTTTCATCCGGTCATTCGTGGCTGGACGGGGCCGGAAGACCAAATTGCCCGCGCTGCAGAAGGGTTTCGTGCCTCATTTGAGCGCGTCCCGACTGAGGGCGGCGGCTATACGATGAACCATACGGCAAGCGTATTCCTGTTCGATGCCGAGGGTGAGCTCGTCACCATGATCGACTATCACGAGCAAAGAGAATTCGCGGTGCCGAAGATCCAGCGCGCACTGACAGAAGACGTAGAGGGGGCAACATGAAGATAAGAACTGTCTTGGCGGCCGTTGCGGTCGCAGGCGCATTTTCGGTGACCGCCATCGCCATCTCTGGCGTTCTGTCCAAAGAACCGGTGCCCCCTGCGATTGCTGAAGCGACCCTCTGGACTCCCAATCCGCTTGCGCCGCCTCGGATTACCGAAACCAATTCGGTCCGCCCTACACTCGCCCAGGCGGATATCGCATTCGAGTTCAGACCCCGGCCGCTCCTGACCGTTTCCCCCGCTGATACCTCCTTGCCATCTATCGAGCCCCCGCTGGTCACCTGGTCGCGGGAGATTGCGTCGGGCGAGACGCTTGATGCGGTCCTTTCCGATGCGGGGCTGGATGCTTCGGATCGCGCCGAAATCGCCTTGGCGATTGGCACGGAATACGATCTGCGCCGTCTGCGTCCGGGTCACATCATTACGGTGGTTTCCACAACGGACGACAACCCGCGTCGTGTAGAGCTCGCCGTCGAAGACGGTGTCCGGATAGAGGCGGTCTTCGGCGAACAGCTTGCCGCCCGCGTGTTGGACCCGGATCCCGAATTGGTGACTTTCGCCGGCGAGGCGGTGATCGAGAGCTCGATTTTCGCCGCCCTGAACACGGCAGACATCCCCGCCCGTTTTGCGGTGGACCTGGCGCAGATGCTGGGCGGCACCGTGGATTTCCGTCGTGATCTTGCGGGTGGCGAGACGATGCGCCTCCTTTGGCGCGAGGCCCGAGACGGGAACAAGAGGATTGGTCAGCCCGAGCTTGCCTTTGCCGCACTGGATATCGATGGCTCGGTCTATGAAATCGTCTGGCCGAACGACGGCAGCGGCCAAGCGACGATCTATGTCGACGGAGAAGTCCTGCGCGTGTTTGCGCAACCGGTCGAAGGTGCACGGCTGAGTTCTGTGTTCGGGCGCCGCACCCATCCGGTCTACGGCAATGTACGGATGCACACAGGAGTCGACTTCGCGGCGGCGCGCGGCACGCCGGTACAGGCGACGGCGCCGGGCCGCGTTAGCTTCATCGGCCGACGCGGTGGGTATGGCCGGGTCGTCGAGATCGCTCATGGCTCCGACACCCTGACGCGCTATGCGCATCTGAGCGCCGTACCGGACGGGCTCACACAAGGGCAACGCGTGATGGCCGGAGATATGATCGGGCGGGTCGGTGCGACGGGTACCGCGACAGGCCCCAACCTACATTACGAAGTGCTGGTGGACGGTCGCCCAACCGACCCTCTCTCTGACGACCGATTGGCAGAGGCGGCCGAGCGTGAAGCGGACGACACGGCCGCGCTTGAGCGACTGCGTGAGGCGCGTTCACTTCTTGCTGAGAGGCTCGCCAGCGAATTTGCACAGACGACAACCGAAAGGCTTTGATCCATGAAACGATTTACTCCCGCCCTTGCCATCGCATTTGCCTTGCTTCCTGCGGCGCAGGCCGTCGCAGAGGCGATTCAGATCGACGTCCGGAAGACAAACGGCTGCGGCTGTTGCCTGTCCTGGATGAAGCACCTCGAGGAGAATGGCTTCGCGCCGATGGGCGAGGACATGTTCGGAGGATCTCTTGTGCGCTTCAAACTCGACAATGGCGTGCCGCAGCGCATGGTCTCCTGCCATACGGCTTTGGTCGACGGCTATGTGATCGAGGGCCACGTGCCGGCGGCTGACATCCAACGCCTGCTGGAGGACCGGCCAGACGCGGTAGGCCTGGCGGTGCCGGGAATGCCCTACGGGTCGCCCGGCATGGGACCGGAGGACGACCGGGAGGCTTACGATGTCTTCCTGATCCACGAAGACGGATCGACCGAGGTCTACACCAGCTACTCGGCTCCTGACTGAACTCGCGGCAGAACCTTAACAATTGGAACCCCTCTCCCCCATAGCGCTTGGCTTTCTTGGAAGCCTGGCCGCCGGATCGCTGACCGCGGTCGGGGCGGTCCCCGTTCTTTTTGGGCGCATCCCGTCCCGGGCCACGCGCGATCTGCTGCTTGGCTTCGCGGCGGGTGTCATGCTCGCGGCTTCGTTCTTCTCGCTGATCATCCCGGCTCTCGACGCAGCTGAAGGACAGTTCGACAACGGTGCTCTCCCGGCGGCCATCGTATGTGTTGCGATCCTGCTTGGCATGGGCGCGGTCGCTCTGATGAACGAACGGCTACCGCATGAACATTTCAAGACGGGGCGGGAAGGTCCCGACGCCGCATCGCTGCGGCGCGTCTGGCTTTTCATCATCGCGATCACTATCCACAATTTTCCCGAAGGGCTTGCCGTCGGCGTCGGGTTCGGGGCTGACGGTTTGTCGGGCGGGTTGCCACTTGCGATCGGTATTGGATTACAGAATGCCCCCGAAGGTCTGGCGGTGGCGGTTTCGTTGCTCGGCGAGGGCTATTCCAGGCTTCGCGCCTGGGGCATCGCCGCTCTGACCGGTCTCGTCGAGCCCGTCGGTGGACTTCTCGGCGCAGGGATTATCAGTCTTTCGCAACCGCTGCTGCCCTGGGGTCTCGCCTTCGCAGCAGGTGCGATGCTCTACGTCATCAGCCACGAGATCATTCCGGAAACCCACCGATCCGGCCATCAGAACAGGGCGACGCTCGGCCTCGCCGTTGGTCTTGTGATCATGTTGTTCCTCGACGTCTGGCTGGGATAAGCTGATGAGAACTTGCCTCTTCGTCGGTCTGCTTGCTGCGCTGATCGCCTTTCTTGTCGATCAGGCAACGAAGGCAATCGTTGTGTCCAATGCGACTGTTCTTAGTTCCGGCGTATCGGTCTTTCCCGGCTTCAATCTCATCTACCTGCGCAATGACGGAGTGACCTTCGGGCTTCTCGGCGGCGCGCCGTGGTGGAGCCTTGTCTTACTGGCGCTTGGCATCTGCGTCTGGCTGGCGTTCATGCTGGTCCGTACCAGCAGCCGGGTCGAGGCCATTGCCTATGGTGCGATCATCGGCGGTGCACTCGGCAATATTCTGGACCGCCTGCGCTATCGTGCGGTGACGGATTTCCTCGATTTCTACATCGGGACGGCGCACTGGCCTGCCTTCAACATGGCCGATGTTTTTGTGGTTGGCGGCGTGATGCTGCTGCTCATTGCGCCGTGGGTTGGCGCTCGACTTCAGACCGATTCATGAAGCCGGGATTGCCGCAGTTCGTTAGTGAGGACCTGAACCTGTTCCAGCGCATGGGTCTTGCCCTTGCTGCCGGCGGATTGACGGTTTTGACTCTTCCGCCGTTTTCTTGGCTCATCGCGGTCCCTGTCGCCTTCTCCGTGCTCTTTATCGTTCTCCGGAACATCTCAACCTCGCGCGCTTTCCTTGTCGGTTGGGCTTTCGGACTGGGCCAATTCGGGATTGGAATTTCCTGGATCGCCGAGAGCTTTTACGTCGATGCCGAACGTTTCGGCGCACTGGCGATTCCGGCGGTCGCGGGTCTGTCCGCCGGACTTGCCATCTTCCCGGGCATGGCGGCGATGCTTTTTGCCGCCATCATGCAGCGCCGAGCTGTCGGCGGCATTGCGGCGGGCCTGCTGTTTGCAACCTGCTGGGTGGCCACGGAATGGCTGCGGGGTCATGTCCTGACAGGGTTTCCCTGGAACCTTGCCGCTTATGCCCTTGTCGACTATGCCGCCCTGCGCCAACCCGCCGCCTGGGTCGGAAGCTACGGTTTGGGCTTTCTCACGGTCTTCATCGGCATATTGCCAGGTGTGTTGACTGTGGCGGCGCCAAAGAGACGCGCGCCTGTTCTCGTGCTCTTCGCCGTTGCTGTGGCGGGTTTCTGGGTTGGCGGTGCGCTTCGGTCAGGGCAGGACGTGCCGCCGACAGACGTTGCTTTGCGCATCGTCCAAGGCAATGTGCCACAAGTCGAGAAGTGGGTACCGGGCAGCCGCCAGCGAACCTTGGAAAAATACCTGGGCTTGTCCGCGCAACCCGGACGTTTCGATTTGCTGCTTTGGCCGGAAACGGCCTTCCCCGGCTTTCTGGACGAAGATGCTGCGGCACGCGCGCGGATATCTGCAGCTTTGCCAGACGGCAGGATCCTACTGACAGGTGCGCCTGACCGAGTGGAGGGCGATGGGGGAACCAGATATTTCAACACGGTTCAGGCCTATGACGGCAGCGGCGAGGTTCTGACGGGGTATGCAAAACATCATCTTGTTCCGTTCGGGGAATATGTGCCCCTGAAAGGCTGGCTGCCCATCGAGCGGCTGACCGAAGGGTTGGGCGATTTCACGCCGGGACCAGGGCCGCGCACGCTGGCGATCCCTGGCGCGCCTCTGGTCGCGGTGGCGATCTGTTACGAGATCATCTTTCCGGGCCACGTGGTCGATGACCTTTTCCGCCCCGACTGGATATTCAACGCCACAAATGATGCCTGGTTCGGAACCAGCATCGGACCCGAGCAGCACCTCGCCTCCGCGCGGATGCGCGCGGTCGAGGAGGGACTTCCCGTGGTCCGGGCGGCCAACACTGGGATATCCGCGATCATCGACGCCAATGGAAATGTCGTCGCGCGTCTTGATACCGGGGAAACAGGCACCATTGATGCCGGCCTGCCGGGCGCGCGTACTCCAACGCCCTATGCGCGGTTCGGCGACTGGACCTTGTTGGTTCTTGTTTTTGGGTGCTGGGTCTTCGGCTGGCTGGCCAGTTTGCTCGGACGAGATCCCGATGCGCGGCATTTTGGAACGGAGGTATCCTGATGCTTGTGATCGTGAGCGCTATCGGAGGCGCGATCTGGGGTGGCTATCTGGCACGACGGAGGAGGGGGAATCAACTGGATATCCTCCAATATGCGGTAGCGTCTGCGATCGCCTTCGGACTTGTCGCCCTGTTTGCAACCATCGTGCTGTCGCGGGTTCTCGGCTAGCGAGCTTCGAAATTGCGCAAACGTGTCAGCGGCTTGAAGACCTGATAGCTCGAGGTCCCGATAGAGAATCGCGCGAATGTGCATCTAGGCGAGCTCATTTCTGATTGAGCCGTCGCTCGAACGCCTCCAATGTCGTCCCGCTGACGTGATGCTCGATCCCTTCCGCATCGCGTTCCGCGGTCTCTTCGTCGATTCCCAGGCTCAGAAGAAAGGCGACGACGACCCTGTGGCGGCGTCGACAGATCTCCGCGAGGTCCTGCCCGGCATCGGTGAGGAATATCGCGCGGTATGGCTCCCGCCGGACCAGACCAGCAGCCTTGAGCCGCGAGATGTTCTTGGTCACGGTCGGCGGCTTCACGCCAAGCCGCTCGGCGATCTCGACCGGTCTGGCCTCCCCGCGCGTCTCGATCAGTTCCGCGATCAGTTCGACGTAATCCTCCGCCATCTCGCTTTCATGTGCCTGACGCACGGTCGCAAAGCCATCGGCCTGCGCCTCGGGAGCCCGGTCGACCGCTTCGAATGGCTCACGCCCTTGTGATTGTAGCTTTGTCATACTCGGGACTTTGCAGCGAAACAGCGGGATTGACAACTTGTTTGCTTCGGGTAGATAAGTTAGCCATGTCTAACTTTTTACTTTGGAGGCCGTGGTGATGCGAAATATTATGAGAGTGCTGCTCGCCACACTCGCAAGTGCGCTCCTCCTGTCCGGACCTGTCGCCGCGACGCCGGCCAAGGAGGCGCCTTGGCTTCCCGAGGCAGCGGCCTACCGTCTGACGCTCTTTCTTGGAAATCTCGAGCCTCTGCCCTGGGACTACATCGAGACCGCCTGGACGGAACCCTACCGGGGTTCGGAATTCTCTGTCGGGGCGCTGGCGTGGCTGGACCGCAAAAGCGATATCGAGCCTGACGGTCTCTTGGACGCTATAATGCGCGAAGACCTGCAGGCGGTCTTCGCCGAGGCGACGCGGCTTGTAGCGCTCAGGATTGAGGAGAATTTGGACCGTGCTCTCGCGGCCGAAGAATCGGCGACAGCACAGCAGGCCGTGCGAACGGCACGCGAACTCTACCGTGTGTTTGAGGATGGTATCGCGGCGGCCGATCCTGAAGCTGCAAGACGCATCGGCCTCGCCTGGCTGGAACTCAACAGCAGCACAGGTTCCGCTGGTGTTCTCGGCGCTGGCGCAACATCCGCGGATCGAGATACGATGGCAACCGCGCGCGCGGCCATTTCCGGCTATCTCGCGGAGAACTACCTCATTGATGACTTTGCTCCGCGTCGGACGCTCAGCGCCTTGCCCGAAACCGCCGTAGCCAGTGGCCGCACCATCGAGGTGCCGCCAAGCCTGCCGCCGGGCTCTGACATTTTCGATCAGGAGCCCCTGCCGCTGCTCGTTCTCAACTTCGAGGAGCAGGGCATCGACGAGACGGATCTGCCGCTTGTTGCCTACGGCGACATGCTGTTCGACAGTGCGCAAATCTTCGGCAGCCCCGCGCGCGATCTCGGGATCGCCTGCTCGACCTGTCACAACCGCTCGGACGTCAACCAGCGGCTCTTCATCCCCGGCGCCAGCCACCAACCGGGCGCGATCGACGTGGACGGCGCCTTTTTCAACTCGATCTTCAATGACAGGCGCGACGACCCGCTCGACATTCCCAGCCTGCGCGGCTTGCGTTTTACCGGTCCCTACGGCCGCGACGGTCGTTTTGCTTCCCTGCGCGACTTCACCCGCAACGTTGTTGTCAATGAGTTCGGCGGCGCGGAGCCGACGCCTTTCATGCTGGACGCGCTGCTCGCCTACATGCTCGAGTTCGACTTCCTGCCCAACTCCATGCTGACACCAGACGGTCAGTTGACCGAAGCCGCACCCGAGGCTGCGCTGCGCGGCGAAGCGATCTTCAACACGCCCTTCGCGGGACTCGGCGACCGCTCCTGCGCCAGTTGCCATGTGCCGGACGCGAACTTCCTCGACCGGCAGGCCCACGACATCGGCTCCGTCGCGCCGGCCTATGAAGGCGCCCGCGCCGGTGCACTGGACACTCCGACGCTGCTCGGCACTGCCTATACCGCGCCCTATTTCCATGACGGATCGCTGCCGACCTTGGCGGCTGTCGTAGACTGGTTCGACGAGACGAAGACGCTCGGACTGACCGAAGCGGAGCGAACTTATCTGACCGCCTATCTGGAGACCGTGGGCGCGGCGGACGAGCCCTATGAAGCATTCGACACCGAGAACACGACCTTCCGGCTGGCATTCTCCGAATTGACGACCTTCGCCTCGACGCTCGACACATTGCTGCCGCGTCGCGATGCGGAGCACATCCTGCTCCTGACCGACACCGTGGCAGCGGACCTTTCGGCTGACGCCAGCACCATGTCGAACCTCGCCGCACGGCCCGACGTCTACGCGCTAGCAGAGAACCTGGCCGAGGTCAGCGCCGCGGTGCGCAACGAGGACTGGGAGGCCGCCGGAGCAAGCTGGAGCGCATTCAAGGCCGAGGCCGCTGATATTGAAGAGGGGGCCTTCTGATGGCGAAGCACCTGAACCGCAGAACCGTGCTTCTTTTGGCTGGCGCGAGTGCGTTATCTCTGGCGTCCCCGCTCGCTGCGCAGAATGCTGGGTTGCGGCTCGCCTTCATCCCGCAGGAGAACCCGGAGAAGTTGCTGGGTGACATCGAGGCCATCACCGGCTGGCTGGCCAGTGAGATCGGCGTCCCCGTCGAGGGGTTCGTCACCATCGACCATGCGGCCGCGGTCGAAGCTTTGAGAAACGGCGACGCAGATATCTCCTTCATGGGCGCCCTGCCCTTCGTTCTGGCCGAGGCCGAGATCGGTGCCGTGCCGCTCCTCTCGGAGGTCTATCGCGACACGCCGAGTTACACGGGCCGCATCTTCGTTCGGCGCGACAGCGGCATCGGCGCGCTCGCCAACCTGCGGGGGCGCGACATCGCATTCGCGGATCCGATCTCGGAATCGGGCTATCTCTATCCGCTCGCCGAATTCGTGGAGGCCGGGCTGATCGAAGGCCCCGGACAGGCGGAAGTATTCTTCGGCCGCGTCTACTTCGCGGGCGGCTACCAGCAGGCCATGCAGGCCATGGCTGAAGGCCTGGTCGATGCCGCAGGCGCCAGCCAGTACGCCGATCTGCTTCTGACACCGCTGCAGCAGGCAGAGGTGACCTGGATTGCGGAAAGCGAGCCAATCCCGAGTCACCTCGTGATCGCACGTCCGGGGCTCGACGCCGGCCTTCAGGACCGGTTCATCGACGCGATGCTGAGGCTCAACGCACCAGAGAACCGCGAAAAGCTGCGCTATCTCTACGGCCCGGACGGCTATGTCAGGGCCGACGGCGCCGCATATGACGGCGTGCGCGACATGGCGCGCCGATACGGGCTGTTGGAATGAGCATTGCCGCCCAAATCGACGACCTGAGCTTTGCCCATCCGGGCACGGACCTCCCAGCGCTGGAAGGCGTGTCGCTTCGCGTCCCGGCGGGCGAAAGCGTCGCTTTGCTCGGCCCGTCCGGGGCGGGCAAAACGACCCTGCTGGCGCTGCTCGACGGCAGGCTCCAAGGCTGGAGCGGGCGGGTCTCGGTTCTGGGTGCGCCGCTCGATCCCGACCACCCGCCGCCGCGCGCGCGCCGTCCGGATACCGGTTTCGTGTTTCAGGAGTTTGCGTTGGTCGAACGCTCCACGGTTCTGCGTAACGTCCTTAACGGCCGCCTGGGACGCATGTCTCCCCTGCGCGCCCTGTTTGGGTCACCGACCGCGCATGATCTGGAGATTGCCCGCGCGGCACTCACCGATTGCGGCATTGCCGATCTTGCCGAACGCCGGGTCGACAGTCTCAGCGGCGGTCAGCGGCAGCGCGTGGCCATCGCGCGGTGCCTGGCGCAGGAACCGCTCCTAATCCTCGCCGACGAACCGGTGAGCAACCTCGACCCTGCGCGTGCATGTGAGATCCTGGCGCTGCTGACCGGGGCGGCGCAAGCGCGCGGCGCGACGGCGCTGTTTTCGTCGCACCAGCCCGACCTGGCGCGGCGTTTCGCGCAGCGCATCATCGGCATTCGTGGCGGGCAGATCGCCTTTGATGTGCCGACCTCCGAGTTGAACGAGGATGCGACAGCGGAGCTCTATCGGGAGGTTGAGCCAATCCCCGGAATCAGCCTCAGGGCGGTGTCCTGATGGCGTTCCGCGGGTTTGGCGGCTTTGCGACGAGCGGTCTGATCGCAGCCGCGATCCTGTGGTCCTTCGCCACGACCGATGTCGAGTTCTCGCGACTTCTGTCGGCCGGCCCGCGGATCGCCGATTTCCTCGGTCGCATGTTTCCGCCTGACCCGACGGTGATGGCCGAGATCAAGAAGGGCAGCGCGGAAACGCTGAGGATCGCGATCCTCGGCACCCTCGGTGCTGTGATCCTGTCCGTTCCCCTCGGCATTCTCGCGTCTGAGACGATGGTATCGCCTGCGGTGTTTCGGCCGATCCGAACGCTGCTTGCCTTCATCCGGGCGATTCCGCTGATCCTCGTGGCCATGCTCATGGTGGGCGCTGTCGGGCTCGGGCCGCTGCCCGGCATCATCGCGGTCGCCTTTCATGCAACGGGGATGCTCGCCAAGTTCTATGCCGAGGCGATCGACGGCGTGTCCCGCGCGCCGATCGCAGCACTTGAAAGCGCGGGCGCCGGGCCGCTCGTGCGGCTCAGATACGCGATCTGGCCGCAGATGGCGCCGGTCGTCGCCCGCGACACGATTTTCCGGTTCGAGTTGAACCTGCGCGAGTCGCTGATCCTCGGCATTGTCGGCGCGGGCGGGATCGGCTTTTACATCCAGACCTACGTGCGCTCTTTCCAGTATGATAAGGCGGCCAGCGTCACGATTGCCGTCGTCGTCATGGTCATCGCCATCGAAGCCATCAACGTTGCGCTGCGCCGTCGCTTCACCTGACGATCAGGCATAGATGTCGATGGGGGTTCCGTCCCTGACCATGGCGTAGATATCCTCGATTTGCCGGTCTGTGACGGAGATGCAGCCTGCGGTCCAGTCGCGCTTGTTCATCGGGTCGATCCCCTTGCGCGGCCCCCCGTGGATGAAAATGTCGCCGCCCGGCGATTTTCCTTGCGCCTTCGCAAACGCGATATCGGCCTCGTTCGGGAATGAAATGCCGATGGAGAGGTGGAAGAGGCTGTCCGGGTTGCGCCGGTCAATCAGATAGGAGCCCTCCGGCGTGCGGCCGTCTCCTTCGAACTGCTTGTGGCCTTCGGGCGCGAAGCCCAATCCGATGGGATAGGTCCGCAAGACATCATCCGTTCCGTCAAGAACCAGCAGCCGCTGCGCCTTGTATATACGCAGCCGGGTCACTTCGGGTCCGTTGTAGGACCGGAACTTGCTGGCACAGCCAGACAGGAAGGTGGCCAATCCGCCCAACAGCAAGACCCGCCGTGGAATTCTGGTATTCATCACTGCTCGACGCCCCTTTTGCGAGGTCTGGTTGATGTCAGACGTTACTCTACCGAAACCGCCGGATCAATGACCGTGCGCCAGTGCTCCTTTCGCCATCTGCTCGCCCACCGGTTCTCCGCCTGAAGGCCCGGCCTCAACCTGATGGCCGTTCAGGAGCCGAAGTGCGTTGGCGACCACCAGCAGAGACACGCCTACATCCGCAGCAATGGCGCCCCACATTGAGGCCATACCGAACGCGGTCAGCCCGACGAACAGCGCCTTGGTCGCCAGCGATATGCCGATATTCTGGTGGATGATCGTCATGGCACGGCGCGAATGGCCGATAAGCCAGGGTACCTTGCCGATGTCGTCGGTCATCAGCGCGATGTCGGCCGTCTCGATCGCGGCATCCGATCCGACAGCGCCCATGGCGATGGCATAATGCGCCCGCGCCATGGCCGGTGCGTCATTCACACCGTCGCCGATCATCGCCACCATGTCGTGGCTTTCGACGAGTTCCTCAATGGCCGTCACCTTGTCTTCTGGCAAAAGTTCGGCGCGCACCTCGTCGATGCCGACTTCGGCTGCCACCGCGCGCGCGGTGCGTTCGTTGTCGCCCGTCAACATCACGATGGTCTTCACACCCTGCGCATGCAGACGCGCAACGATCCCCTTTGCATCTGGGCGGATGCGGTCGCGAAGCTCCAGTACGCCGGTCACGCCGGTCTCGTCACCCACGGCAACGAGGGTGCTCCCTGCCCCTTCGATCCGATCCCGCAGATCCGCCGGAATGGCATTGCCGAACCCCTTCTCTTCGGCGAAGCGATCCGAGCCGAGCCAGATAGCGCGCCCGTCGGCGCGTCCTTCCAGACCGCGCCCGGGCACGGTACGGGTGTCCTCTGCGGCAGACACGGAAACACCATCGGCTTCGGCGCGCGAGAGGATGGCGCGTGCCAGCGGGTGTGAAGACCGCGCCTCCAGGCTTGCTGCCAGCGCCATGAGATCGCGTGCGGAAACGCCGACCAGTGGGTGAACCGCCGCCACCTCAGGCTCGCCCATGGTGATCGTCCCGGTCTTGTCCATCGCCAGTGCCGTGGTCCGCCCCGGCGCCTCGACATAGGCGCCGCCCTTGATGAGCACCCCCGCCCGTGCCGACGCGGTCAGCGCTGCCACGATGGAGACCGGCGTAGAAATGACCAGCGCGCAAGGACATGCGATGACCAGAAGGACCAGAGCATTGTAGAACCAGTAGTCCCAGGCGCCGCCGAGCAGCAGTGGCGGCACCAGCGCGATGGCGATCGCCAAAGCCATCACGATGGGTGTGTAGATGCGCGCGAACTTGGCCACCCACTGTTCGACCGGCGCGCGGCGGGCATGGGCATCGCCCACCATGCGAATGATTTTCGCGAGCACCGTGTCCGAGGCGGCCTTCGTCGCCCGCACCGTCAGTGTGCCCTCGCCGTTGATCGTGCCGGCATAGACCTCGTCGCCTGGTTCCTTGGGCACTAGCGCGCTTTCCCCAGTAATTGGGGCCTGATCGACGGCCCCTGCCCCGTCCACGACCTCACCGTCGAGGGGGATCCGGTCGCCGCCGCGCACGATAAACCTTGCATTGACTGCCACGGCCGCGGCCGGAACGTCGGATTCAGATCCGTCGTCGTAAAGAACCCGCGCCGTTGGCGGCGCCAGATCGAGGAGCGCGGAAACCGCATTACGCGCCCGCCCCACGCTCCAGCTCTCAAGATAAAGCGAAAGCGAGAAGAAGAAGGCGACCGTCGCGGCCTCAAAAAACTCGCCGAGGCCGATGGCGCCCGCGACGGCCACCACCATGAGCAGGTTCATGTCGGGGCTAAGCCTCCGCGCCGAAGACCAGGCCTTGGGCGCGACAAGCCAGACGCCAAAAAGAATCGCGACGGCGAAGATCCCTGCTTCCACCATAGGCATAGGCACCTCGCCATGGCCCGCAAAGAGCCCGAGCGCGCCGCCCATGCCGGTCTCGACAATGTGAAAAAGGAATCCCGCCGCCCAGAAGCCGCCGCTCAACGAGGTAAAGCGCTTCTGACGTGCCAGATGCGCCGCCTGGTCCTCTGCTGCGTTGTCGGCATCCCATGGCTTGGCGCTCATGCCGGTCGTTGCGACCAACTGCGTGACTTCGTCGTCTGGTATCCTCTCGGCGCTATCGAGGATGGTCATTCGCCCGTTGATCACGTCGAATGCCAGGTGTTCGGTTCCGCCCACTTTCGGCCCGACAACCCGGTTCAGGATCGCCACCTCTTCGGCGCAATCGAGCCCGGAGACCTGAAAGCTCCTTCCGCCAGACGGCGCTGGCGCCGTGGACGCGACGTCCTTGCTGGCGTCGCAACAGGAGTTGCCTCTTGGGTCAGAATGCTCTTGATCACCCGGATGGCCGTGATCGTTGCGGTTGCCGTCGGAAGACATGGATTGACCTCAGGATTCATTGATTCCACATTGACATAGCCCCTACAGTAACTAGAGCTTCAAGGGCAACAAGTGGATATTCGTCCAGCAAGAAAGGCGCCCTGCGGAGGCTTGAAGCTAGCCGCCCCCTTGAAACGACGCGGTTGGAGCAACGCTTGCCGGTACGAAGCGATCAGAATGAGTGAGGTAGACATGCAGAAACGAAACGCGCCGATTATCGCAGCGACATTGGTGCTTGCTGGCTGCGCGGTGCCAACGCTGGACGACGGCGGCGCTCGCAACGAAGTGGGAAGTGTTCCCGAGGCCGTCATTGCCCTTGCTGCGCCTGGTCAGGATCTCACCACGGCGCGGCTTCGTCCCGAGGATGGCTGTTATTGGTATGAACACAGCGGTCCGGTGGAAAACACCTTGGTTCCGCTACGCTCGGCAGGTGGCAACCCCATCTGCACTTCGCGCCAGTCCTGATCAGCCCATAGATGCGTCAAGCCCACGCGTAACACATGATGCGCCAGTCAACTTCTCGGGGTGACGCTGTCTTCCGCCGAGTACAGGAATGCCGTCGAGCCAATCTCGACGTTGGGATAGAGATCATTGATGTGTGCCATGACCATTCGGACGCAGCCGGAACTCGCACGGCCGCCAATGCTTCTTGGATACGGTGTCCCGTGAATCCTTAGATAGGTGTCTCGGTCGCCGACGAAGAGATAGAGGGCTCGCGATCCGAGCGCGTTTTCAGGTCCGGGTTCCATACCGTCAGCGATATCGGCGTAGAGCTCTGGGTCGCGGTCGATCATGTTTTGTGTCGGCTGCCAATGCGGCCACCTGACCTTGCGCTTGATCGTATAGGTGCCCGGTTCGTAAAGTTTACCGCGCGCGATCGCCACGCCATAGCGCATCGCCGTGCCGCCTTCTTCGATGTGGTAGAGATAGCGCGCAACAGCATCGACATGGATATCACCGGGTACAAGTCCGTCCTTCGCGAGGACCCGCTGTGGCAGGAAGCGAGGGTGAAGGCCCCAAGGGTTGGACGTGGCCGGGTCGTAGCCGGGAGGTGTAACCTGTGCGTCCCAAGCTGCCTTCTGCGCATCGGTAGGCCACGTGTCTGCAAGGAGCGGGCTGGATATCGATGCCGAAAACAGCGCGGTGGTCGTCTGGATGAAATGTCGTCTTGTCAGCATATAGATTGCTCCGTTCACGCATTGGACGGCAAACCGAACCTTACCCCGAACGCAGTGTTGTTCGCCCGGGAAGGAGTGAGGCGTTATTGGCAACTTGCTCCATGGTGCCGTTCTTTGTCGGTGGCTTAACTCCTAAAGCTACTAGAGGTTCAAGAAAATTTTCTGTTATCAATAGACGCTGCTACTAATGGAGCTATCCGATCCGTCCCAGAACCGGAAATACGTCGAGCATCCAGTATGACAGCGCGCTCAACTGCCCTGTCATCATCGCCAGCCCCATCAAGATCATCACTATGCCCGCAAGCTGGTGGAGGCGGCGGCCAACCCGGCCGATGGCCCGCAACCGTCCCGCGATCTGGTCGGTGAATCCGGCCACGATCAGAAACGGTATTCCAAGGCCGGCGGAATAGACGGCAAGCAGCATGATACCTTCGCCCATCGTGGCACTCGCCGCACTGGCTGTCAGGATCGCGCCGAGGATCGGGCCGATGCACGGAGTCCAGCCGAAACCGAAGGCAAGACCGAGGACATAGGACGCAGCGGGTTGGCCCCCGGGGATGTTGAGATTGAATCGGAAGTCGCGTTCCATGACCGAAACACGCGCGGCTCCTATCATGAAGAGCCCGAAGAAAATGATGATGCCGCCCCCAACGAGGTTGAGTTCATACCGCCACCGAAGCAGGGCCTGACCCATTGCAGTCGCGGATGCGCCAAGTCCCATGAAGATGGTGGAGAAGCCGAGGACAAAACACAGGCTCAGCCAGACCGCGCGCGACGGCGAAGCGCCGACCACCCCGCCCTCAGCGGCTGTGCGCCCGGTTACGTAGGAGACATAACCTGGCACAAGAGGTAGCACGCAGGGGGACAGAAATGATATCGTGCCGGCTAGGAGGGCGGCGGTGAGGGCGCGCGCCAAGTGATGTCTTCGTCGACCCAGATCAGCAGGGACCCCCGCTTGCGCAGCGATGCGTTGTAGCTGGACCAGTTGGTCGTACGATAGCGGGCGGGAGATGGGTTGCTCATGGAATGCGGCTAACAGCATGGGTTCGCGAAGGGAATCCTGAGGCGTCAGACTTGTGCAACAACGCCCCGTATCATCGACCTAGTGGTGCCCACATGGCAGGCTATTTCAATGGATAGATTTTTCTCTATCAGTATGCCCGCGGCTCAGTTTCTTAGAAATGTCCTGCTGTTCAGCTTCGCTGCATTACTGCCGGTCCTGTTGTTCTATGTCTTACTGGCTCCGGGCTTTGCTCCGGCTCTTGCTGCCGGCGGACCGGCACTCATGCGCTTTCTAAGGCAGGTTGCGACCAACGGTTTGCCCGTGGTTTTTGCCGTCAACTACGTCAGTTTTTTCCTTTTCGCCATGACAAAGCAACCAAAGGCGGGCTCAAGAGACACGGTGTTTTTCGTGCTGGTCGATGTCTTGCTCAGAACCCTTCTCTTTCCAGGTCTCCACGTGCTTACATACGTTCTATCTGCCGACTGGTTCGGGTCATTCGGCGGCAATCGTTCAACCGCTTTGGCGGTTGTATCCCCGACTCTTGCGCGTTCGGCGTTTTTCGAGAACATCTCCGGCGTTTACCTCTATGCGACTATGATAAGCGCGTTGCCGCTCTACGTCTCGGCTCTCGGGCGGTCGGAATTTCTTGGACCGGTTGTTCGTCGCTTGCCCATGAACACGGGCGTGATGTTGCTCGCCTTGGCTGCGTTTGCCTTTTCGGTCGGGCTGATCACGATCGGCGCACAAGCCATCGCAGCTCTTCATGCCAGGTGACGGCACGCTAATCACCGTGGGCGTGTGCAGCTTGCGGTGCCATCCACTTCGACAAGTAAACGCGCTCGAAGGCGAACACGGCGATCATCCCGACAGCGGCGTAGAGAACGATCATCGGGTCGCTTTGAAGCTTCATCACGGTGAAAGCTGCCAGTACAATCGCATCGAGCGACAGGGCACTCAAAAGCACGATACCGGAGGCGCCCACATCTGTTCGACGATAGCGGAACACGCCCCAGTGTATGATCATGTCCATTACAAGGTAGAAGAAGGCACCGAGGGATGCGATCCGGCCCAGGTCGAAAAGCACGGCCAGCGCTGAAGCGATGACAACGGTATAGACCAGCGTGTGGCGCTGGATAGGGCCGGACATTCCGAAGTGGCTGTGCGGGATCATTTCCATGTCCGTCAACATCGCCAGCATGCGCGACACCGCGAAGACGCTGGCCAGAACGCCGGACGCGGTTGCGACAGCGGCCAGGATCACCGTCAGTATGAAGCCGGTTTGTCCAAGGGCGGGCTGCGCCGCTTGTGCCAGTGAATAGTCACGCGCCGAGATGATCTCCTCGATCGTCAGACTCGAACCAACCCCGAAGGCTACCAACAGGTAAACGACGACGCAGATCCCGATCGAGAACATGATTGCTCGGCCAACGTTGCGGTTGGGTTCGGTGATCTCGGCCCCGCTGTTGGTGATCGTCGTGAACCCTTTGAAGGCAAGGATAGCCAGCGCCGTGGATGCTATGAAACCGGTTATACTGTAGGATTGAGGCGTCTCGGAGGCCGCGGCGAACGCAAAACCACTGGACCACAGGGCCGCGATGCCGAACAGAGCTATGCCTCCGATCTTGATCGCTGCCATGATCAGCGAAAATAGCCCGACCGAGCGGTTTCCGGCGATGTTCACCAGAAAGGCGAAAACGATTACGGCCACGGCCAGAGCGGGGACCAATGGGCCACCTTCGATATCGAAAGGGCGCAAGACATAGGTGGCGAAGGTCCGGGCGACGAGGCTTTCCGCGATCACCATGCTGAGCGCCATCAGCAGTGCGGCCCCGCCCGCGATGGCTCCGGGGCCATAGCATTTCTGCAGGATCATGGCGATGCCACCCGAGGACGGCCATTTGTTCGACATCCTGATGTAGCTGTAGGCGCTGAAGCTTGTGACGACCGCGCCGGCGATGAATGCAAGCGGGAAAAGCGGGCCGGCGAGCTGCGCGATTTGCCCCGTCAACGCAAAGATTCCAGCGCCGATCATCACGCCTGTCCCCATCGCAACGGCTCCGCCCAGACTGATGGAATTTTCGCGGTACGTTTCTTTTTCGCTCTGCATAAATGGCCCCCTTTTAATTTTGGTTCGTCCGAACGCTGTTGCGCGCTTCTAGATACGAACGCCGCGAAGGCGCAGCGAATTGAGCACCACCGAGATTGACGACGCGCTCATGGCGAAGGCAGCAAACATCGGACTGATGAGGATGCCAAAGAAGGGAAACAGAACTCCCGCCGCGACCGGCACGCCGGAGGCGTTGTAGATC